>JAUWWO010000046.1 GCA_030616825.1 Candidatus Margulisiibacteriota bacterium
AACGATTTCATCCACCCCACCATATTTTTCTATTATCTTCTTCAATTCGTTTATATCATTTTTGATATCACCAGTTCTCTTAATGACCCCAACTCCTTGGGATATGACACCCATAGGATCAGAGATGGCAATCCCAATCCTTTTTTCGCCATAATCAATCCCAATTATCCTCAATGAGCAACACCTTCCAGCTTACTTTTAATCATCTCCAATGCGGTCTCCATTGCTTCGTTTAATTTTGAAGCATCCTTTCCCCCAGCTTCAGCAAGATGTGCCTTTCCTCCACCTCCCCCGCCAACGACTCTGGCAGCGGCTTTCACAATTGTAGCTGCATTCAATCCCTTCTCTACTAATTCTTTCGTTACAGCACATACGAGAATTGGCTTACCATCAATAACTGATCCAAATAACATAACACATGAGGGAAATACTTTTATCACTTTATCACATAATTCCCTCAAAACATCTTTCTCTATATCCTTATAAGTGGCCATAACCACACGTACTCCGGAGATCTCGGCTGCCTTGGAGGTAAGGAGTGGCAGTTCTTCATCGATTTTCTTAGATGAGAGTTTATGGGTTTCTTTTCTGATGCTCTCGATTCTATCTTTAAGCCTTTCGTTCCTTTCCTGGAGATGACTCATGAATTTATCAACTGCAACTAAATCCTTATTCCTTAAAGCGCTCTTTATCGTGTTTACTTCTTCACTGGTTATCTCAAACACTTCAAAATCCGCAAGAGGGGCACCACCGAGCTGCTCCTTTTTGAACTCCTCAGCTTTGCAGGCGCAGATCAAATCCACATTTTGCCTGCGCACGTCTTCCAAACTTGAGAGAACGTATTCTATGACTTTGCTGCCTGCCACTGCTTCTATACGGCGAACGCCCGCTGCCACAGCTCCCTCAGACCGGATTTTGAAAAGCTCTATGGTTCCTGTGTTTTTAACATGCGTTCCACCACACAGTTCCATGCTGAAGTCCCCTATTTTTATCACCCGAACTTTTTTGCCGTATTTTTCGCCGAATAGTGCTACAGCGCCAAGTTTTTGCGCCTCTCCCAATGCGGTCTCAAAAGTCTCTACCTTTATGTTTTCTTTGATCTTTGAGTTAACGATTGCCTCAATCTCAGCAATTTCATCATCTTTTAAAGCTCCAACATGAGTATAATCAAAGCGAAAATAATCCGGTGCAACGTAGGACCCAGTCTGCCGTACCTCCTCACCCAGAACTATACGCAACGCCCTGTGTAGAAGATGTGTTGCCGTATGATGATTAGCTGTGCTGTATCGTTTCCCTCCATCAACTGTTGCCTTGACAGCTTTTCTTGGTTTTAGGTCCCCTACATCTTTAACTTTATGGAGAATAACCCCTCCGGGGGTTCTAAGGGTGTCGGTAACCTTTACCTCACCTTCCGCAAAGGACAAACTTCCCTTATCACCAACTTGCCCTCCTCCCTCGGGATAGAATGGAGTCTTATCCAATATTATTATTTTTTCGTCAGGGAAAACCGCTAAAATCCTTGTATCAACTTGAAGGTTATCATGTCCTACAAACTTTGTGGCAGGAAACTTTGAATACTTAGAAATATCTAAATAGGGTTTTTCTTTCTTCATCCCCGCAGCCCTGGCCCGCTCGCGCTGAGCGGCCATTTGTTGCTCAAAACCCTTGATATCCACTGAGAAGCGAGATTCAGCAACGATCTCAGATATAAGCTCAAGCGGAAAACCACAGGTATCATGGAGCCTAAAGGCCTCTTTTCCTGGAATCAGTTTGTCGCTACTGTGAGCTGCCATAATTTCGGAGAGAAGCCCCAGTCCCTGTTCCAACGTGACTATAAAGTTTTCTTCTTCGCTTTTTATTATCTTAGAAATATAACCGGCCTTTTGTTTAAGCTCTGGGTAAAAATCTTTCCCAAGAGCCACCACTACACTCGACAGATTATAAAGAAAAGGAACATCTATCTTTGCCATCCTTCCAAAGCGTACCGCCCTCCTGACAAGTCTTCTTAGGACATATCCCCGCCCTTCATTTAAAGGAAGGGTCCCATCAGCAATAAGATAGGTTATTGCCCGTATATGATCGGAGATTATGTTAACCAGGTTGAGTTGTTTTTCTTCCTTTACCTTGATGAGCTTTTGCACTTTAGAAACGATTGGCTTGAAGAGGTCTGTTTCAAAATTTGATGAAACTCCCTGAAGCACTGATGCAATTCTTTCCAGTCCCATTCCTGTATCTATCCCTTTTGACGGAAGATTCCCACGTTTTCCTTTCTCATCGCGATTTAACTCAATAAACACTAGATTCCAGAGCTCTAAGAATCTATCGCAGTCGCACCCCGGCATACAATCTGGTCTTCCACAACCAAAGCAAGAACCCATATCCCAATATATCTCAGAACAGGGACCACAGGGACCGGTAGGACCAGCAAACCAAAAATTGTTATCTTCTCCCAACCTGTATACCCTCTCCTTAGGGACACCAATGGTTTCCGTCCAGATAGAGGCAGCCTCATCGTCTTTTTCAAAAACTGCAACAGAAAGTCTATCCTTGTCAAGACCAAGCTCTTTGGTCAAGAACTCCCAAGCCCAAGAGATGGCTTCCCTCTTGAAGTAATCCCCAAAAGAGAAGTTTCCTAGCATCTCAAAGAATGTATGGTGCCTAGGGGTTTTGCCCACATGCTCGATATCCACCATCCTTATGCATTTCTGACAGGTGGTCACACGCTTATACTTTGGCTTCTCTTCTCCCAGGAATATGGGCTTAAACTGTAGCATCCCTGCAAGGGTAAGTAGCACTGTAGGATCGCTTGGAACAAGTGAAGAAGAAGGAAGTATCTTGTGGTCCAGACTTTCGAAGTATTTTAAAAATTTTGTCCTTATCTCGCTTCCTTTCAAGTTTATCCCCTCGCTGCAAGATATTCATTAGCAATTTCTCTTATCTCCAACTCGACCTCGCTCTTGGTTTTCTCGGAATTAATCACTTTTATCCTAGAAGAGGCCTCAGAGGCAATCCTTAAATATAGAGCTCTAACCCTCTCATGAAACTCCAGGTTTTGGCGTTCAAAACGGTCACGCAAAGACCTTCCCTTCATCCCCCTTTTTATTCCGATCGAAGGGGAAACATCCAAAATGAAAGTAAGATCAGGTATGACCCCGTTTGAAGAAATAGCGTTTATATATCTTACCACATCTTCTGGTAAACCTCTTCCTCCAATCTGATACGCTGTAGTAGAATCGATAAATCTGTCGCTTATCACGATATTTCCCTCTCGCAATGCCGGCAGGACTACCCGCTCCATGTGCTCGATCCGGTCAGCGGCAAAGAGCATGAGCTCAGTATAGGATGTAAGTGAGCTCTTATTGAAAAGTAAAATCCTTCTGATACTCTGACCAAGCTCTGTACCGCCAGGCTCATGGGTTAAAATTACTTTATAGCCCTTTCTCTGAAGATACTTCTTAAGACTCTTTGAATGTGTGGTTTTTCCACAACCTTCACCACCTTCGAATGTAATCAGTATCCCTTTGGCTTTCATATACAAAAAACCTCCAATCTAGCGTTAAGCTGTTTTAGAATCATTGGGTAACCAAACCAATCCCCAGTTGAACTTCGTTTCTCAGTGCCCTGTAGGTAAAGGTTAAATCAAAACAATGAAGCCTTGTGGATACAAAGTAATCAATATCCTTAGCATCCCACGATGGCACATAGTATTCAACACTTGCCCCCAGACGGCTTCCGTAAACATCAAAGTATGAGTTTGCATAAATTTCGTCACTAGGACGGAACCGGTATTTCTCAAAGTTAAAAGGGCTCATCCCTTCGTGTAAGAGCAGGGGCTTATATCCAAGTCCTGATTCGAAAAATTCGCTCCATCTCTTGCGCAACCCCAGGTGTCCGGTTAATTTCTGCCAGATTGAACCTTCGCTATACCACTTGCCCACGAAGTCTAAACCCTCGATCAACGAGAGAGATGAGGAGATTGGAAAGTCATAAGAAAGTCCACAGGTTAAAGCAGTCCTCGAAGCTTCAAGCGTGGTTGACTCTTCAAGTACTCTACCTCCCCTTAGTTCACCAGAATACTTAAGATTATCAAAAAGGTAATCTTCGTTGACTCTCAAAGCAACGTCTGGCAAGAAGCTCACACGAAAAAAGTTTATTCTCTCTCTGCTTGAAAGAGTAAGCTCAAATTCCATCTTTTTGTTCCTTGGGACATTAAATAAGCTGTACAAGAATTCATCAGATCCCCTCCTCCCGACCTCGTCTCCAAAGGACCTCAAATAAGTGAGACCTCCCCACCATCCATCGACCTGCGAGGTATGTATCCTGGCATTGCAACTATTCCATTCGTTAGCTATATAATTACCCTCAACCCCTCCCCCGGGTCCTTTTTTCGATGCATAAGTAAGATTTACCCTTCCATAAACTTGCCTTGATGTATGCCAAGCCAGTCTCTCGATCACATACGTTCCATCGTCGTCATTTGATCCAATCTCTGGTATTGGGGCAGTATTCCTTCTCTCTGGACTGAGATCGTATATATATGTCGGAACCGGTAGTATCGGGACCGGCCCTAAATAAAACCAACCCCAGTAAGCAGCGAGCCATCTATTTTTAGGGTAAAGCGTGAGAGCGCTCGCCGAAATATGGTAATGAGGAAGATCTGCATCACAGGAAGTAAACGACGCACCATCCAAGGAGATTTCCTCTGGATCGAGCTCAATGGATCTCCCTTTCAAATAAAGCCCCCTGAAAATCATGTCTACATTTTTGGCACTTCCCCGTCTTGTGTCTATCCCATAATCGAGGGTTTCTCCTGCTATCCATTGATCTTCGACCACCAATGTAAATGCCTTGGGGGCAAGGATCCTTCGCTCAGTGGTCAAGTAAATAATATGGGCTGCATCTATCCTTAAGTCTTTATATGTGGCAACCACATTTCCAGAGGCTTCAATGAGTTCCTTTTCTTTATCATATTCAACATTATCAGCGTTTATTATCAGATCTTCCTCGGCAGAAGCAATCCCAAGTAAAAAAAATAAAGAGATTATTACAGCTCTTTTTAGATGCTTCAATATAGTTTCCTTCCCGTCTCTAAAACCAGCCAAAACAGCCAGTAACTAAACTACCTCTTCATATCTGCTCTCTTTGCTTGAGAACTTGGCTATCTCCTTTCGGAAAACAAGTTCAATCGTGCCCACAGGACCGTTCCGTTGCTTGGCGATAATCACTTCGGCGATATTGCCCTTTGACGATTTTGGATTGTAATAATCCTCACGATGAATAAATAAAACCACATCAGCTGTTTGCTCTATTTCCCCAGACTCCCTGAGATCCGAAAGGAGGGGCCTCCGGTCGTGTCTCTGTTCAATAGCGCGGGAGAGCTGAGAAACAGCGATTACTGGGATATCCAGCTCCTTGGCAAGTATTTTGAGGGACCGGGCTATCTCAGAAACTTCCTG
>JAUWWO010000006.1 GCA_030616825.1 Candidatus Margulisiibacteriota bacterium
AGGAAGTCGATGAAAATCACTCACAGGCCGCGCGAATTCTGGGAATACATAGAACGACATTGCTATCGAAGATGAGGAATTTAAAACTGAATTAACGGTAAACGAATCCTTTTTTTTATCTCAGGAACAACGGCTTTTGTGGCTTCAACCCCCATGCTTATCAATTTGTCCGCATAGTTCAAGCCTAACGGTCTAATATTTGTTCTTACTGGTTCTATTATAAAGTCAGCCTGTGTTATAATGGGATGGCTCGCGAGCTTGACCCCTACATCTATTGAACGCTCCACAACTTCGACCATGTTCTCTGGCTCCTTATCTAAAATTACTTTAGGGATAACGTCAACTGCAATGACAACATCTGCTCCCATCTCAGCCACAACATCAACGGGAACATTATCGGTAACCATAGCATCAGACAAAAGCTTCCCATTAATATGCACGGGGACGAAAACACCCGGAATAGCTGAGCTTGCATGCACTGCTTTAGCCACGCTTCCCTCGCGTATGACCACCCGCTCTCCAGTTTTTAGGTCCGAAGCCACAACGGCAAAAGGGATGCTAAGACCAGAAAATTCCTTAGGGCCAATTGCCTCCTCTATCAGTCTCTCCATTGATTCTCCAGATACTGCTCCTCTTCGAGTAAGCGCAAGTTTTACAAGCCGATTCCATCCCGCCCTCCTACACGCCGCCTCCATGGCTTCTATTCCCAAGCCTCCTGCATAAAGTGCTCCAAAAAGCGCTCCAGACGAGGCCCCAGCAATCATATGTATTGGGATGCCGCTCTCAACCAATACTTTAAGCACTCCAACATGGGCGATTCCCCGTGCTGCCCCTCCACCAAGAGCTAAACCAATCTTTTTGTCCTTCTTTATCAAACTTAATAATTTGTTCTTGAGACTTTTTGTTCCCACTGCTTCCTCCTTGCTAATCCTCAAGATATTTTGCCGAAGGAATCTTAAGCATTATCCCGGGATCCAACTTCCCAACAACACCATTATATTCCATTAGCTTCTGCCTGTATTTAGAGTTTCCATAAAACTTAAGCGAGAGGCTCTCAGCTGTATCGCCGGGCTGGGCTTTGTATATCCTCATCCTATCCTCCCAAATCTCAGATGCAACATCTGCGCTCATAAACGAAAACTTTCCAATTAAGTCACTAAAGACCTCGTTGTAGTTAGCGAAGAGCGTGGCATTATAACTGTAAACAAGGGCATAATACATCTTCTCCCTTTTAAAGAAAAGAGCCCTTATATCACGGCCTCTCCTTGTGTGAAAATCAAGTGCCGGAAGTCCCAAATATGACGTAGTTTTAAATTCCGGATTGTACTCCTTATCGTCGAAGACCTCTCTTAAGAAAGATTTAGCATATTGCTCCAGTGGTTCCTGAGACTCTGGTATCTTTGCATAGACTAAAAACAGGTTGTTCTTATCTTTAGCCAGCCCTCCAAGATATGAGCGTGACGTTATGAGGCTCCATCCGCCGGCCGCCCTCAATATAAACATGTATTTCTTGTTATAGTAAACATCGTCTTTTATGAAACCAGACTCAAGGCTTTCCCCAACGACAATTCCTTCGATCCTCTTCAAATATGAGTTCCTTCGAATATCAAGCTCCCCCTCTTCAGCTTCTACTGAGACATAATGTTTAGAAATATCTTTAGCTTCCTTTATCCGATCCTCAGTAGGAGGATGTGTCGCAAGAAGATCCCCTAATGCAGATTTCTGCCTTTTTGATTTCTCCATAGACTTAAGGGTCCGCAAGAATTTCATGCCGGCTTCAGGGTTATATCCTCCACTGTAAGCAAACTTGAGCCCTAGGGAGTCTGCCTCAAACTCTGCTTCCCTTCCATAATTTAGGATCACAAGAGCAGAAGAGAAATCAACGATATTTGCAACTAATCTCCCAAGCTCATAATCCTCGGAATATATACTAATAATGGTCCCAAGTAGTGTAGAAAATATATTAGAGGTTCTGAGCTGGCTAATCCTTTGAGCTGAGTGCCTTGCTGTAAGGTGTCCTATTTCATGTCCTATAACAAATGCAATCTCTGATTCTGAATTGACTCTTGTGATAAGTCCTCTAGTAACGTGAATATATCCTCCTGGAACAGAGAAAGCATTAACCACCGGGGTATCAAGCACCGTAAATGTAAGAGGATCCCCAGTATAATCCGACGATGCCTCAACCCGTCTGCCCACACCCTCAACATAAGTTTGGACCTTAGGATCTTCGTACTCACCGTAGGGATCAATTATATTTTTGTGGACTTCTGCACCAACGCGGGAGAGTTCTTCATCAGATACAGGTATTGCAGCACAGCCGGAAAGGAAAAGAATAAAGATTAAAAAAGGCAGGAACTTAAAGAAGAAACTAAATCTAAGTTTCATACGCTGATATTATACAATAAAAAAGAGCCAATAGCTTTAAAAACTATTGGCCCCTTCACTGGAAACCGCAACGTTTAGTCGCAGGTTTCCTTAAACCTTCACCAACGTCGCTTCCTCAATCCCTTCCATCTTTGTGATCTCTTTTACTGTCTTCTCCGGGATCTCAGAGTCTACATTTAGAACCATGACTGCTTTTTCGCCTATTTTCACACGACCAACATCCATAGCAGCTATATTGATATCATGCTTGCCAAGGAAAGTTCCAACCTTTCCAACCATTCCAGGCTTATCGATATTGTTTATAATCAACATATATCCTGATGGAGTCACATCAACCTTAAAGCCGTCAATCCCAACAAGCCTCTCGCCATACGGCGGTTCAAAGAGAGTTCCCTGTACACTTCTTTTGACTTTGCCTGCCTTGAGTTTAATTGTTATAAGATTTCTAAAATCTTTGGGCTCGACACTCTTTCCTTCGATTACCTTAACCCCTCTTTCCTTTGCTATAAATGGAGCATTAACAAAATTAACAGACTCCTGAAGCACTGGTTCAAGCAACCCTTTAAGTATTGCCACGGAAAGCGGTGAGATATCAAATTCAGCAATTTCTCCATCGTATTCGATCTTAACTTCTTCAAAGGCGCCTCCAAAAAGCTGTGAAGCAAGACTTCCAAGTTTCTCTGCAAGCTCCATGTATGGAGCTACCTTAGCAATTACGTCTGGCTTCATTGCCGGGATATTTACCGCAGATCTCGCTTGCCCACCGCCAAGCACATCGATTATCTGTTCCACAACATCAATGGCCACATTTTCCTGTGCTTCTACTGTGGCTGCTCCAAGGTGGGGAGCAGTAACTACGTTATCAAGTGTGAATAAGGGGTTTTTGGGATCCGGAGGTTCCTTGCTGTATACATCAAGGGCAGCAGCTGCAACCTTCCCGGACTTAAGTGCCTCATACAGATCGGTCTCATCCACAACGCCGCCTCGAGCACAGTTGACAATTCTTACCCCATCCTTCATTTTTGCGATCGTCTTAGAATTAATGAAATTTTCTGTCTCCTTGGTTTTTGGAATATGAAGTGTTATTATATCCGACTCAGAGAGAACATCATCAGAACTCTTAAGCTCTACGCCAAGCTCATTAGCCCGCTCCTTGGAAATAAATGGATCAGAGCCAATGACCTTTGCTCCCATGGTGTTTAGATAAGAAGCAACGCGACCGCCAATCTTGCCAAGTCCTACAACACCTATTACTTTATTGTAAAGTTCTGTCCCGGTAAACTTACTTCGCTCCCACTTGCCTGACCGAATAGAATTGTATGCCTGAGGAATGTTTCGAGCCATAGCAAGGATCAAAGCAAGGGTCTGTTCCGCCGCTGCAATAGTATTTCCTTCTGGAGAATTTACTACAATTATCCCACGTTTTGTAGCAGTTAGTAGATCAACATTGTCCACCCCAACCCCGGCTCTGCCGATTATCTTAAGCTTCTTCCCAGCCTCAATGACTTTTGGCGTTACTTTTGTACCGCTCCTAACTATCAGGGCATCGTAATCCCCAATGATCTTACAGAGTTCATCTTCGGAGAGTTTTGTTTTCATATCCGCAACAAAACCAGCGTCACGGAGCTTCTTCAAACCAGATTCAGCTATTTTATCTGATGCTAGGACTCTCATGAAATCTCCTTTTTATTTCAACTCCTTCAACACTGCGGCAACACCCCTACCAGGTTCAATCTTCGCACCAAGGTCTTTAAGCGTCATCTCTAGTGCCCCAAAAACTGCAACGATGTCCAATTTATCAATATACCCTAAGTGTCCGATCCTAAAGATTTTTCCCTTAAGGTCGCCTTGCCCGGGTGCCACCTCTACTCCGTACTTTCTGATCTCTGATCGAACCTGCTCCCCATCAATTCCATCAGGCGGAATAATCGCTGTAACGGCCCTCGAGGCGCAGCTGTCTTCTGCAAGAAGCCCACGCCCAAGGGCTCGCACACCTGCACGCATCGCCTTCATGTTCACCTCATGTCTCTTGAATATATTTTGAAGACCTTCTTTCTTGAGAATCTTGAATGACTCTACCAGAGCAAAGAAGAGGGTTTCCGGAGGTGTTGTATATGTCTGCCCCTTCCCAGAATAATTCTTTAATGTCCCAAAGTCCCAATAGTGTTTCGGGAGCTTTGAACTTTCACAATACTTCCATGCCTTCGAAGATACGGATACAAATGCAAGGCCAGGAGGGACCATAAACGCCTTTTGCGATCCAGAAATAACTACATCAAGGCCCCATTTGTCGGTTTCAAGCGGAGCAGTAAGAAGTCCTGAGATAGCATCGACAATGGTTAAAACATCATGCTTTCCTGCAACCTTGGCAATTGATTCTATATCGTTTAACACCGCGGTCGACGTTTCATTCTGCTGAAAAAGAAGCCCTTTAACTCCTTTATTCTCTGAAAGGGCTTTATCCACTTTAGCTGGATCCGCAGCCTTTCCCCTTTCGAATTTAAGATCAATGACGTCAAGACTATAAGCCTTGCATATCTTAACAAAGCGGTCGCCAAAATTACCAATGTTTGCAACAAGAACCTTATCTCCTGCTGAGAACATATTGGCCACCGAGGCCTCCATTCCAGCAGTGCCAGAGCCAGTGACAAAAAGGAGATCATTCGAGGTCTGATGTGCCCATTTGATCCCCTCCTCTGCTTCCTTATAAATCTTAGCAAATACCGGACCACGGTGCCCGACCATCTGCTTGCTCATAGCCGAGAGCACATCTCCAGGAACAGGTGTTGGACCAGGGATCATCAGGTATTCTTTGAATGCCATCGTATTTGTTCCTTTCTTTATTTTTCTCTTCCCCACTCAACAATCACCGACTTATCGCCATACTTCCAATCAAACTTAGCATGCCCTTTGTAAGCACGGGATAAAACTCGCCCAATTCGAAGCGCTAAACTGTCAGTTGTAGTTTCAACATGGAGTCCGTTCCCTCTTCTCTCGATTTTCATAAGTCTCTCCAAAGGGTTCTTTTCTATAGCGTGACGCTCTTCACTACGCAAAAGGTTTATTATCTCATCTCTGTGTTCTGTCACAAAATCGCCAGAGAGGTTAACAATTCCCATGGCATAGCCATCTTCGATTTTGCGACACGCAGGACATTTCTGGTATAAAACGCCCTTTTGCTTTTTTGTCTCGAAGAGGAGTCCCTCATCCAGGGACCATCTCTTCTTATGATACACTGCCCTGCAGGAAGGACAGATCGTGGGTTCCTTGAGACCCTTACGGGGTATGTAAGGATCTGGAATCCCTTCCCGATGGGTCTGTTCATAAAAAACGCCTTTTTCTCTTCCTGATGGACCTCTTGCCATTTATAACCTCTACAAATTAAATTAACGTTTGGAGTACTGGAATCTCTTTCTAGCTCGCTTCCTTCCGTATTTCTTCCGTTCCTTCATCCTCGGATCTCTGGTTAAGAGTCCTTCCGGTTTAAGCTTTGCACGTAAGTCCGGATTTACGCCTAGAAGAGCCCGGGCAATTCCATGGGAGATTGCTCCTGCCTGACTGGAGACTCCTCCACCTGCAACCTTAACAGCTACATCGTATCTGGAGATCGTATCCGTCACACTCAGGGGTTTCTTTACCATGACCTCCAAAACTTTTCTTCCAGCTACATATTTGGATAGCGGCTTCTGATTTACAAATACATTGCCGGCGCCAGGAACGAGTTTCACTCTAGCAACAGAAGTCTTACGTCTGCCTGTTGCAAAATAAAAACCCTCTTGCTCTGGTTTTGGCTTTGGTGCCTTTTTTGCTTCTACCCCTACAACTTCTACTTTTTCTGGAGCCTTTTCCTCAACTTGAACCTCTGGGGCTTTCTCTTCAACCTTTGGAGTTACTGCAGCTATTTCTTTCTCTACAATTGCGGGAGCCTTTCTTTTCGCTTCCTTCTTTTTAGCGACTCGCTTTCGAACTTGAGTCTTCTTCTTTGTTTTTTCCTTTGCCATTTGTGAACCTCCTTAAATTATCAGAGCTTGATTTGTTCGGGTCTCTGAGCAGCATGGGGATGCTCTCCCCCTGAGTAAACCTTTAATTTCTTTATTGTCTGATCCGAGAGCTTGTTCTTGGGAAGCATCCCAGCTATTGCATGGTAGATGATCCTCTCTGGATAAGTTTCCCTCAATTTGGCAAGAACTATTAGTTTGTGCCCACCAGCGTACCCGGAGTGAGAAAAGTAGGTTTTCTGCTCTTCTTTCTTTCCTGTAACAACTACATCCTTAGCATTAATTATTATAAGGAAATCACCACAATCAATATGCGGTGAAAATATTCCCTTTTCCTTGCCTCGAAGGATGCCTGCCGCAACTGTGGCGATCCTTCCCAAGGTCTTACCCTTGGCATCGATAAGATACCACTTTCTCAACAGATCCTTTTTGTTAATCGTATAGGTTTTACCCCTTTTCATTCTTCTTATCTCCTCTCAATAATCAACCCTTACAAGTGAAAGTCCCTTTGCCGGAGCGGTTCTCCCGGCAGCAGAACGCTTGTGAGCAAATAAAATATTCTTTATACTTCCAGCATCAATCTTGCCCCTGCCAACATCTACAAGGGTACCTACTATTCCACGTATCATTTTATACAAAAAACTATTTCCTTTAAATTCTATTTTTATCACCTTCGAGTCACAAGGCTCTCCCAGCTCTCCAAAAAAATTGTTCAGTTTCCCAACCTTGAACTTTATCGAATAGATCTCCCTAAACGGATCAACCAGCTTCCTTCGCTTATCGCTTAAAGCGAAGGATGAGAAATTATGCCTTCCGAGTAACCCCTTTGCTGCTTTCTTCATTGCCAAGATATCAAGGTGCCGAGGAATGTCCCAAACATAACGCCTTGCAATCACTGGCACCCCATCTCCACAAGCGATCATGTAAGAATAGAGTTTTCTTTTGGCCAACCTTCTGGCATTAAATTCTGCTCCTACCTCTTCGGCAGATCTTACGACAACATCATGCGGAAGAGCAGTCTGTAATACCCTGGGAAACTTCTCCACTGGAACCTTAGATCTCGTTCTGAAATTTACCACTTGTCCGCTTGCGTGAACTCCTGCATCCGTTCTGCTAGCTCCCGTAAGTTTAACCCGCTCTCCTGTTAGGAGCTCTATTGCTTCCTCGAGGGAGGCTTGTACAGTACTCTTCCCTGGCTGCTTCCCCCATCCGCAAAAGGATGTACCATCGTATTCTATAATAAGCTTGATGTTCCGCAAGGCAATAAACTCAAACAAGCTCTAACAATACCATCGGGGCTGCATCCCCATGTCGGAATCCGATCTTAACGAGCCTTGTGTACCCACCCGTTCTCTCCCCGAATCGGGTCTTTGCTTCGGCAAAAACCCGTTTAACAATATCAGAATCCGAGACAATGGAAGCTGCTTTTCTTCGAGAAGATAGATCCCCTCTCTTTGCAAGCTCGATTACTCCTTCGGCAATCTTGCGCGCCTCTTTGCCTCTTGCCTCGGTTACTTTGACCTTGCCATGTTTGAGCAAGGACCGGACAATGCTATGGAGCATAGCCAGCCTCTGGTCCGTTGCTTTGCTTAACTTTCTAAAACCTTTTTTATGCCTCATATCTCACTCTACTTCTTCTTTTTTCTTTTGCCCTTCTTCGCTTTTGGCTCCTCTTCTGGAACTTTTTCCTTACTCTCCTCAAGTTTAGCTCCCTTGAGCGATAGCTTATACTCTTCTAGCTTTTCAGCGACTTCTCTCGCCGACTTAGCGCCGAAATTCTTTATGTTCATGAGTTCCGTTTCAGTACGCTTTATCAGCTCTGCAACAGTTTTTATTCCTGCTTTCTTCAAGCAATTCAACGACCTTGCTGAGAGCTCCAGATCTTCTATGCTCATCTCCAGGACTGACTCCTCTACCTCCTCCTTGCCGGGAACAGGAATACCAAGGACTTCGGATTTCTTACCCAGGTGCACAAACATATCTACATGCTTTGCCAGTATCTTTGCGGATTCTATAACCGCTACATCGGGTTTTATCGAGCCATTCGTCCACACGTCAAGCACCAGTCTATCATAATTTATTTCCCGCCCCACCCTTACCTCTTCGGTCGTTAAATTTACCTTAAGCACAGGAGTAAAGATCGAATCCACCGGAATTGTCCCGATTGGCTGACCCGGCTTTTTATTTCGCTCTGCAGGAACATAACCCTTACCCTTTTCAACCACCATTTGTATATCTAGCTTGCCGCCACTGTCAAGGGTAGCTATTTTTTTATCGGGGTTCACAATCTCTATTTCAGCATCGTGCTCAATGTCCCCAGCAGCCACCACCCCTTTACTTTTTGCACGAAGGCGTATGGTCTTCGACCCCTCTGCATGAGACCTAAAAACTACTTCCTTGATGTTTAAGATTATCTCCAACACATCTTCAACCACACCAGAAATCGTAGAAAACTCATGCGGTACTCCTTCGATTCTAATAGATGACACAGCTGCTCCAGTAAGGGATGAGAGCAGCGCCCTTCGCAAGGAATTGCCAAGTGTTGCCCCAAACCCTCGCCCTAAAGGTTCAACCACAAACCTCCCATAGGTATCCGATCCCGGGATAAATCTAACCCACGGTTTTTCTCCTATCATTACCATTTATTCAGCCCCCTTTGCTAATTAACGTGAATAAAACTCAACTATTAAATGCTCTTCTATAAGGGTATCTATTTCATCCCTTTGCGGGATTCTCAAAATGTTTCCTTCAAGTTTATCTGGGTTAAGTGAAAGCCAAGCTGGCGGCTTCTTCTCAGGATTTGCTTCAAGGACTTTCTTTATCCGATCTCTGGATTCCTCTCTAACTGAGACCATCTCCCCTTCTCTAACTTGATAAGAAGGTATGTTCACTTTCTTCTCATTGACCTTAATGTGACCATGTCGTACAAGCTGTCTTGCTTCAGCTCGCGATGCTCCAAATCCAAGTCTATACACAACATTATCCAACCTCCTTTCAAGGAGTATCAGCAGGTTGCTCCCCGTTACCCCTTTGCCTCTCTCCGCTCGAACAAAATAATTCTCGAATTGCCTTTCCAAGAGACCATAGATCTGCTTCGCATTTTGTTTCATTCGCAGCCTCAAACCATATTCAGAGATCCGCATCCGCG
>JAUWWO010000108.1 GCA_030616825.1 Candidatus Margulisiibacteriota bacterium
TTACGTCTTGTCTCCTTTACTAGTTTTTCTTTATGCTTCCTTATCTGTCTTTTCAGTTCCTCAAAAACAAGATCCATTGCAGCATACATATCTTGTCCAGCTTCTGTTGCCCTGATTACCCGCTTTCCTGCTGCCCAAAGCGTTACCTCGGCTACCTGACTGCGGGTTAGATCATTGATTGCCCTGGCATCAAGGATTACCTCAGCTTTCTGAATATTGCTGAAGTATTGTTCGAGCTTGCCAATCTTTTTCAATGCATAGTCCCTCATGGGAGCTGTGAGAGTTGTTCCATGTCCTTGAACGCTTATCTGCATGAATTACTCCTCCCTGCCTCGCCAAAGGCGGGCCAAATTTAATTTTGTTTGATTTTAACATAAAAACGGTTAATTTTCAAATTTAGGAATGGAGACGGGAGAATGGAGATTTCTCTAATTCCCAATCCCCGATCTCTAATCTTCAATTGCTCTAGATAGGGTCAACACAAAGACCCTGCTTGCTCCCCCTTGTTTTAGAGCTTTTGCACATTCGGATACCGTTGCTCCGGTGGTCAGGATATCATCTATAAGAAGAATAGTTTTTCCGCTAATGGCCTCTTCCCGGGTCACCCTAAAAGCCCCGGCTACATTTGTAAAGCGCTCGGATCTTTTTAGGTCAAATTGTGGCCTGGTTTTTCTTGTCCTTACAAGAATATTTTCTTTAAACGGGACATTGTAATGCTTTGTAATCAAGGTAGCTAAAAGTTGTGACTGATTAAACCCTCTTTTTCTTTCCCGATCCCGGTAAAGCGGGACCATGGTAATCAGTGTGACTTTGCTTAAATCTACTCCAAAAGGATACCCCTCTAAGTATTTTATAAGTAATCCTGAAAGAGGGGTAGAGAGTACTCTTTTCCCCCTAAATTTAAACTTGTGTATTGCCTGCTTAATTACTCCATCATAGATGGCTACAGATCTTGCAAGATCAAAGACTGGTTTAGAGGAGAGACAATCGCCACAGGTTTTCTCTTGTAAACTCTCTTGGGGCTTCCCGCAAATTGGGCAATATTGATGTATATATTTGATCTTTTGAATGCAGCTTTTACAAAAGATTTCCTCTCCAGGAGTTCTGCAGATAAGACACCTTGGTGGGAAAAGAATATCCAGCAATGCATTGAAAAGATTCATGTTTTAAATTATATCATACATTGCTGATTCAGAGACGCAACTTGAATTTCCCCTTTGCTTATGGTATCTTTGAACTTAGTATGAACTGGGATGACATTATAAATCTTCTCGGGCAGGGTGAAGGACAGGCAGTCGAGTTTGAGAAAGGAGCCCCTTCTGTCGACGATCTTGCAAGGGAGCTAGTTGCATTCTCAAACAGTGACGGCGGCAAAATCATTTATGGTATAGATGATAAAAATAAACATCTTATAGGACTCGGCGTTGATGATGGTTTTGTGGATTGGGTCATGGAAGTGGGAAAGACCCGGTGCGCTCCTCCAATCCATCCCATCGTGGAAATAATCGAGAAAAACGAAAAGAAGCTCCCTGTAGTAACTGTTTCCGAGGGCGATGAAAAGCCATACAAGACCGATGATATATGCTATATAAGGGATGTGGACATATCCCGTCCTGCAAGGGAGGATGAGGAGGAGGAGATAAAAAGTCCCTGGAGTGGGAAGGACTTAAACAAACGGCAAAAGAGGGCCCTACAATTTATAAATGAGCACGGAAGCATCACCAACAGAGAATACAGGGAAGCTTTTGGGGTTTCTCACAAGACCGCTCATATAGAACTCACAATGATGGTGGATAAGAAGCTTGTTACCCCTCAGGGTTCTGGAAGAAGCACTTGTTACATTCTGCCAAAAGGTCCGGAATATTAATATAATTATTACTTCACTTCTTTAAGAAAATCCTTATGACAGACGTTCTCCTACTCTCTGGATCTTTATCAGATTTGTTGTTCCTGGAACACCAATTGGTACTCCAGCTATTGTAAGTATTATGTCGCCTTTTTTAACAACCTTTATTTTGGATAAAATCTCTTCGGCCCGCCTGAACATTTCGTCGGTATTTTTAAAATCGCCAACTATTATTGGTTTTGTTCCCCAAAAGAGGCAAGCCCTTCTTGCAGTTTTGATCGAGGTTGTCATAGTGTAGATCGGAGCATCAGGCCGATATTTTGATATAAGGAGCGCTGTAGACCCAGAACTGGTGAAAGTAACAACAGCAGTTGCAGACAGATCTTCAGCAAGAGAAGCTGCTGCATGCCCCACGGCAGAAGCAATATTTACTCTTATTAGCTCGAGCATCTCTATCACATTTTTCTCTTTTATTATTGTTTTCTCTGCTTCCCGGGCTATTCGATCCATGGTTTCGACTGCTTTAAGTGGGTATTTACCGATTGCTACCTCTTCGGAAAGCATCAGAGCATCTGTTCCGTCGAAGACTGCGTTTGCAACGTCTGAAGCTTCAGCCCTGGTGGGTCTCATTCTTTCCACCATCGACTCGAGCATTTGAGTCGCGGTGATAACTACCTTGCCCTTCCTGTTGCACTTTGAGAGGATGTCTTTCTGTATAACTGGGACCGCCTCTGCTGACATCTCTACTCCAAGGTCGCCCCTTGCTATCATAATTCCTTCGCTCACTTCTATAATCCTGTCGATATTTTTTACTGCCTCAGGCTTTTCTATCTTGGCAACTACTGAAATGTCTGCCCCTCTCTTTTTGATAATTTTTTTAATTTCCTGGACGTCCTTGGGAGAGCGAACAAATGAAATAGCGATGTAATCCACCTTTTCACGAATGGCAAAGGCAAGATCTTTTCTGTCTTTTGGTGTTAGTGTGGGTGTAGAAAGTTTAATTCCGGGAAGATTAATTCCTTTGTACTCGCCAAGTTCTCCCCCATCAACCACCTTGCAAGCGACATCTTTCCCAGATACCTTTAACACTTTTAACTCGATAAAACCGTTATTTAATAAGATTTTATCACCGCGTTTAACGTCTTTTGAAAGATTCTTATAATTAGCGGAAAATCTTTCAGAAGTACCGATGACGTCATTTGAGGTGATTGTTACAATCTTACCCCGTTCAAGCAGAACAATATTAGTGCGAAGCTTTCCAGTCCTGAGGCGAGGTCCTTGAAGGTCAAGCAATATTGCTACCGGGTTCCCAAGTTCCCTTTCGAGTACTCGCACCTTTTTAATTATATCTCTATGATAGGTATGGTCTCCATATGACATGTTTAAACGAACAACGACCATACCAGCTTTGATGAGCTTTCGCAAAACCTCTTTTGACTCTGATGCTGGGCCTATAGTTCCTATAATCTTTGTCCTTCTCACTGAAATGTCCCTTTTTTCAGCCTGAGGCTGATCCGCCTCTGGCGGAAATTTTTGATTTATTATAGCACCTTTACAAAGACAAATCATATGTTATAATTTTCCCTGTTTATCGTCTGGAAAGGATTGAGCACGTGAGAAAA
>JAUWWO010000057.1 GCA_030616825.1 Candidatus Margulisiibacteriota bacterium
AGTTTGTCGAGCCCTGAGACGGCCACGCTCTCACCGACAGACAATCCCTTAATCACCTCAACATTTATCAAATCCTTGATGCCGATCTCGATCTCCCGTTCATAAACTCTCCTGCCACGAAGAACGAAACAGAGAACCTTGCTATCCTTGATCATTATTGCCTCTCTGGGTGCTACTATGACTCCATCTTTTTTCTGGGTCACCATATCCACATCAACCGTCATCCCGTGTTTAAGGCTTGGGTCCTGCTTAAGCAGGATAACTTTTGACTTGAATATCCTCTCCTCATCCTCGCCCCCCACCTCTATCTCCTCCTTCAGCTGTGCTGCACGGCTTATCCACGCTACCTTACCGATGAAGACCGCCTCTGGATAAGCGTCTGTATAAATCCTTGCCTCAGCCCCTTCTCTTACCTCTCCAATATCTATTTCATCAATATCCACGTCGATCCAGGTTTTCCATGGATTAACAACAGAAACGATAGGAGCTCCGGGTGGGGCGACCTCGCCAACTTTCATATTCTTTTTTACAATTACTCCGTCGATCGGTGATACGACCCCTGCTGAATCCAATGCTACCTTTGCTGCATCCAGCTGCTGCTTGGAAGCAAGTCCCTGGGAATAAAGACTGGACACACTTTCCCAGTTCCTCTTTGCCTGATCATATGTATCAAACTTAACAAGCACGTCTCCCTTGGAAACCCTGCTCCCTACATCAACCCCAATCCAGGTGACCCGTCCTCCAAGCTTTGAGCTCAAATCCGCAGACTCTCCCTCAACGACCCCGGAACACGAAACAGAAGAAGCAACCTCCCCCTTCGAAACTGAAGCAAATCTAATTGTGGGGAGCCTCCTTTGTGCCGACCAAAAATATAGAAAAGCAATAATCAGGACAACTAATACAATCGCTGTAATTATCCACTTCCTTTGTTTAAACATTCTGTTAACCCCCTTCTACTTAAATTTATAAAGTTCTCTTTCAAAGCCTGATCCACTTCTAAATTTATTCCCACTCAAAATCTGTGACCTCAAACGGAACTCCACACATATGAATGGTCATCACATCACGTCTTATCTTTCTTTACTTCTCGTCCTTCTCCAAGCACCTCTCTGCCAACCGCTTTATTCACAGCCGCCTTAGCCAGCTCGTACTTAAACTCCGCTTCGAGATATTCAAGCTTTGCGCTGGCAAGCAAAGTCTTTGCATCTATTACTTCGATGTTTGTCCCCACCCCGGAGGAATATCGCAGTTCTGCGATCTTGTAATTTTCCCCGGCAAGCTCCAGTGCCTTTCTTGAAGCTTTCACCTCGTCCACCGCGGAATTCAGCGCAAGGCACGCATCCTTAACCTCGATTGCAATATTCTTGACCAGCAGTTCCTTATTCTTTTCTGCTTCCGTATATTTGGAATAGGCCTCTTTCACTTTATTTGGAGTAGCAAGACCATCGAAAAGCGTCCAGGAGGAAACAAGCATTACATTCCAGTTCTCCAGATTGCTGTCACTTTCGAGTGCTGGATACTTAACATTATTATAGCCATAGGAGCCAGAGAGATATATTAAAGGCATGTATCCAGTGTAGGAGATCCATTTCTCCTTATCAGTGATTTCCCTGCTCAAGCTTACAATCTTCCAATCAGGTCTTGAAGTGTAGGCAACGGCTAAAAATTCCTCATAATCCGGAGCGGTCAGCTCGCCTATCCTGAAATCTTCTTCATCAAGGGAAACGGAGGCATCCAGATCTCTTCCAGTGATCAAGTTGAAGGTATTATTAGCAAGCGCTACACCGCTTTTTGCTCTGGAAAGGGAAAGTTCTGCCCGGGCAACTTCGAGTTCTGCACGAAGGGTTTCCGCCTTTGTAACAATTCCGGAATCGAACATGACTTTTGTTTGAGTTAAGTGATGCTTGGCCAGCTCAAGTGATTCCAGAGAAAGTCCCAGGGCTCTTATCGCTTTAATTACGCCATAATATGCGGAAACAACATTGTAGGTCAGATCTATCTCGGTGGACCTTAATTCCTCCCTTGCTATATCTACTCCAAGACTGGCAATCTGCCAGCTATTCCAGATCTTACCTCCTGT
This sequence comes from Candidatus Margulisiibacteriota bacterium, assembly GCA_030616825.1. The sequence continues at coordinate 2,081 of JAUWWO010000057.1, forward strand.
AAAAATATTCTGTGTTAAGTTCCCTGAATACGAAAACGTATCCCTCTCATAAGTATCAAATGAAAGCTCCTGGCTCCCAATAACAAATAGAGGCTGCTCTGCGTAGCTTCGACCAAGAGATGCATCAAGCCTGAGCTGGGGAAGAAAAGCTGCAAAAGCCTGACCTGACAGCGCTTCAGCTGCTTCAAGCCTTGCCTTTGCAATAGCAATTGACTGCGAATTTTTCTTTGCTGTATCTATGCTATCTCGCAGGGCAAGCTTTCCTTCCAGAGAGTAAGCTTGAGATGCGCCTATCAAAACTAGAATCAAAAGGATTGCAAGCCTTTTCATACATACCCCCTATAGAATTATGAGAAAAAAAGACATGTAAGATATATCATACCTAAGTGTCTGTAGCTGTCAAGCGAGGAAGGTCAGTCAGAAACTATAATGTCGATAACGTATCCTTTTGCGCGAAGCGCTCCTGCAACCGCCTCAGCCCGAGCACGGTCCTTAAATGCTCCAACCTGAACCCTCCACAACCCCGCCTGTTGAACAAGAAATGGAGCGTAACCTTCGGCTCTCAACTTGTTCAACATCGAAACCGCAGAGCTCTTTTTAGAGAATATGCCAACCCTTACCTTATACCACTCTGCTTCTGTCTTAACCTTTATTGCAGGGGAAAGAGTTTTTGCTTCAGGGGTCACCTGAGAGACTTCTGCTTCTGGAGTAACTTCAGAAATACTTGCTTCAGGGGAGGGCGAAACCTCAACTTCGGCAGTAGGAGTAATCTCTACTTCTTTAGTAGGAACTGCAGCTGGTTTCGGGGCAGGCTCTGCCATAGCCAGCTTTTCTTCCTTAATGATATCATCTTCATAAAAGACAGCCACAGCAGGTTGCATCTCAACCTGGGATGAGGAACCTCCCCAGGGGACATATGAACTCCCAAGACGCAGTCCTGGAAAAAGCTTCTGTGGAGCATAACTCAAACCAAAACTCGTTCCATAACCATCATGTTCGATTACAAGGAACCAATCCTCCAGGAATCTGAAATCAGCACCCCCGAAGAGTCCTTTAAACCTTCCATCTCCAACACCCACATGGAACTTAAGGAGGGGGTTCTCCGGGTCTCTCATATAATCGGGCATGCGCCACGTTGCCACCGCATATATGGACCTGTCAGCACGAGTCTGGGAAGTAGAACCTTCCGGTTTTCCAGTCTCTGAGATATTCTGTGTGCCAATTGCTATAGAGGGCCACGGACGGGCTTCCCTCACTGCTAAATACTGAATATTAAATGCAGTCTCTAGTTTTGAATTCAAAAACACAACCCCGACTTCGATTCCCTTACCCACACCTAAATTGGCAATGAAATCCTCATCACCAAATCCATAGCCCACGCGCTCATCAGACAAAAAAACCGTTCTAAACCCGAGTCTATATCTCATGGCTGGAAGAACCTCTGCAATTGGTATGTTCATTAGTCCCGTGGTTCCATTGAGACTAAAATCACTGGGAGTTGCAGCATAACAGGCAGGTAGAAGTAGATAGAAAAAAATCAGCAGAAAAAATGCTGAAACAGGCTTTCTCATAATAGGACCTCCTCAGTCCAGCACCACCATCTTCCCGGTACCTATTGCCTTATTGCCTGAGACTATTTTGTATACATAGATTCCATTCGCCACTACGAAATCAAAGTCTGTTATGCCGTTCCAGGTTATTCCGTTATATCCGGCACGGCCTCCTTCTTCTCCGGTGAAGAACTTCCAGGTCTTAATCACCTGTCCGCTTATATCGTACATGTAGATAGTTATGTCCGCATCTGTAGAAAGCGTATAGGCAAGTGTGGCTGTCCTCTCACCTTCTGTTCCGGTTAATGGCTTAAACACCGCGGGATAGCTTAAGACCGGGCCTACTACCTGGACTGGACCCACCATAACTCTAACTTGACATTCTTTGGTCCCCTGGTTGTCAAAGAAATCGGTTGCCTTTATCTTTATTGTATGTATACCTTTGCTGATTTTATCTTCTATACTTACCGTATAGTCTAGTAGATAGGGATAGGTATAGCTTTTAAAGACATTTGGTAAGACTTTCTCCTGGGGTGTTCCCTCATCGATAACTACTTCTAAGCTACTTATGGATAATGACTCATCGGTTATGGTTGCGCTTATCTTGGGTATGGGAGAAATTATATCCCCAAAATGATACCTTCTTCCATTGAATTTAACATTGCTTATGTGAGGGGGCTCTGTATCTAAAGTTTCAACTACGTAGAAACAGGCCTCCAGAGTTACAAGTTCGTCTCCTGTTTGCACATGCACACTCCATGCACCCAGAGAGGCAGTTACCTCTATGGTGATATGGGCTACTACTTCGATCGTAGTGTAGTAGTCTGTGGCGGCAACTGTGATCCCCGTCATTCCAAGGCCGTAGAATAAAGCTTCCGAAGTTGTGCTGAAGTGGGTATTGCTTCCATAAATGGTTATATCCGCGGTAGCTCCCCGGGTTCCGACATTTGGATCAACACTTTCAATGCTGGGAACACCTGGGATTTCTGCTATGACCGGGACAGTGTAAATGAAGCCCCCCTCCACCTTGTAGCTGCCGCTCTCCTCAGTGCCAATGGTTCCCGGCTGGGCGCTCACGTCCTGGAGTTTATAATTATCCGAACTTGCATCTACAGTCCCTCCGCCGGAGAGGACCCCTGAAGGAATAGCATAGCTCTCACTGGTCATGGCAAAGGAATGAGATGTGGATAATATAAGGAGGAAGAAAGGCAGCACAAAGGCAGCCATTCCACCCATCAATTTACAAATCCGGTTTCGATTAAACCCCACTAATTTCCCCCTGCCATTTATTTCTTCTTAATCCGCTGAGTATCCTGTTATAATTCCTCCCTCAACGGTTATAACATGAGTAAGACTAGTAGTATCTATGGTAATCGTCTGGTCTATTCCATCTGTTCCGCTGACATTGAAAACATCGTTTGTCCTTATCTTTGCATCAGCCTCTATGGAACCTACAACTCTCAC
>JAUWWO010000109.1 GCA_030616825.1 Candidatus Margulisiibacteriota bacterium
AGTTAATAAGAGTTTTTGCTCTGTAGATAATATCTTGCAAATGCTGCGTTCCACTTCCTATATCTTCATCGCAGGGGTCGGTATGACCTACATACTTTGCTCTCGATCCCTTGATCTCTCCGTTGGGTCGCAAATGGGTTTATCGGGTATCATTGTCGGCATTCTTTTGGTTTATCTCAGGTTTCCCGTTTGGCTAAGTGTGGTTATTACCTTGGTTGTGGGTGGAGTCGCCGGTGCAATTAATGGAACCATGGTTGCGTTTCTAAAATTCCCGCCATTTATTGCCACCTTGGCTACATATTATAGTTATCGAGGTATCGTCCTGGGAATTACCAAGGGTTCCCCCATTTCCCCCATGCCCGAAACGTTTAAGATCTTCGGTTTGGGAAAATGGTTTGGGGTTCCCGTTGTAGTTTATTTTATCGCCTTACTTTTTTTGGTAGCAACCTTTGTACTTCGAAAAACAAAATATGGAAGATACATCCTCGCCAAGGGTGGTAATGAAGAAAGTACTCGTTTGGCAGGAATAAACACAAAAGCAATCACATTTTCAGCTTATGTCCTCATGGGAGTACTGGCCTTTACAGCCGGAATGTTTTTCACCTCTCGTTTTTCCTCCGCCCAGCCTAATACGGGAACTGGTTATGAACTGAGGGTGATCGCTGCCTGTATTATCGGGGGCGTCAGCCTGTTCGGCGGTTCGGGATCTATCACTGGAACCTTCGTAGGTTCTGCTTTCATGGTCGTTTTGGATAACGCGATGACTATGGCCAGAATCTCCGGATACTGGAAGCAAGCCATTTTAGGGGTCATTATTGTTATCGCTATAATTATCGACCTGACGAGAAAGAGAGAACTATTCATAAAAAAATAATCGAGATTCATCTTAATTGCTAACCTAAGTTGTTATTTATTCTAAAGGAGGATAGTGTCTGGAAGCAGTTGTTTCTCTTGGATTTTATCCATTTTGAGAATGTAATTTTCTGCTACAGATCATACCATGCTGAACGGTTTAGAGTCATCTTATTATGTGAGATAGAATAAGAGAAAAGTGGCCGAAAAAATCAAGGTAAACAGAAGGAGGGTAAGAAGATGCTTAAAGTTGGCGCTTCACAGATTAATATAACCCCTGAACTCCCCTTTCCTCTAGCCGGGTCTTGGCATCTGAGAGTAGCAACTAGGGTAAATGATCCTCTTTTTTCCAGTTGCGTTGTCTTATATGATGGAGAAAGCTCTTTAACCTTTATCAGTTGTGATTTGATAGGGATAAGCAATGAACAAGTGGCTAAGGTCCGGACTCAAATTAGCAAAGCTACTGGAATGGCTCCTCAGAACATTATAGTATCGTGTACACATACACATCAGGGACCGATTGTGCGTACTCAACTTCCTGCCCCTTGGGTAATCAAACCAGATGAAAATCTGATAGAAAAGGTGCTTTCTGGAATTATAGAGTCAGCTATTAAAGCAAATAAAAATAGACAACCTGCTCGAGTTGGGTACGGCAAAGGAAAATCAGATAAGGCCACCTTCCACCGAAGATACATCATGAGCGACGGGCATTCCCTCATGCATCCTGACCGAGGCGATAATCTTGACCGATTGCTTGTAGAGGGCCCAGCCGACCCCGAGGTTCAGGTTGTCTGGTTTGAGGATTCAGGGGGGAACTACATCGCTGTGTTGGTTAATTTTTCAAGTCACGCTACCACCCTCTACGATAACTCCTTCGTATCCGCAGATTTCCCAGGTGCCATGCGGGGCACTATCCAACAAGTTTTAGGTAATAACATCCCAATATTGTATTTGCAAGGCGCTTGTGGTAACACTTGTCAGATTGATGTAGAGAACGAAAAGCGGATATGTTCTGGGATTGAAGGCTGGAGGAGAGTTGGGAGAATGCTAGCAGGAGAGGTTATAAAGATTCTCGCTGAAAACTATGTGTTGGCGAATGAGAATACCACCATAGCCGTTAAAAATCGAATCCTCTCTATACCCCCGAAAGAAATCAGTTCTGAACAGGTCAGTGAAGCAAAGAAGAGATGGAAGGTAGTCGCTGAAGAGGACAAAAAACCCAAAACAGAAGTCACACTTCCAAGCAAATTGGACTTAGAGAGACAATTGTACCATGATTATTCTACCATGGAGTTATATAAGATTAGAAGGGTAAGTCCTTATTTTCCGGTGGAACTATCTATCATTCGTCTGGATGACATTCTGTTCGTCACCAATCCGGCAGAGCTGTTTGTTGAGTTTCAATTAGAGATCAAAAAGACATTTAAAGAAAATAAAATCATAATAGTTGAACTTACAAATGGGTGGTGTGGCTATGTGCCGACGAGGCTTGCTATTGCTTTAGGAGGATATGGGACTGAGATATCTATAGCAGAAAGGCTCGCTCCTGAAGCTGGAGAGATCATTGTTAACAATAGTATCGAGCTTATTAGAGGTATTAATCTTAAACAAGGCTATTGATATAACCAAAATTTAACACGGATATTTTTGAATGAAAAGACCACGACAAGATAAGCAACGAGAAGAGGGCCTATCACACCGCCCCCTTGGTAGACATGTCTGCCGGCACAGGCAAGTTGGACTTGTTCTTCGATCTAGTGCGGGACATCTTGCGGCTCACCGTAGGCATTGGGGATCGGCAATGAATTGATAATTGATAGGAATTTTTATAACTCGGCCTTGCGCGAATAGTCAAGAGGCATGGGCAAATTCACAGAGCTGATGCTTGGGGAAGAGCGTTGAGGCCCGATAACATCGGCGAGATTCCGTCGGCATGGAGCAATATGCTCATTTCTGGAGTTATAGAAGCGAAGCATCACACAAGTTTCACCCGTTATATATCTATGTGCAGCCGCAGCTATCTATTGGAATCAATCCGGCTCCTGCCCCTACATATGCTCAGCGCGGAACGAATATCCTTCAGATCATCTTCAAAGAGCACTTCCAAGACTTTGCCGACAGCTATGAGGAAAAGTATGCTCCCACATACGGACGCTTCCGCCTGGAGCGGATCACAGAGGTGGTCGAGCACTTCATCTCCTGCGGCGATTATACCCAGGGAATCGCCCGCATACAGTGCACCAATCCTGAATGTAGAGAGGAGTTCTTCCGTCCCTTCAGTTGCAAAGGCTTTTATCTCTGCCCTTCCTGTTCCCAGTAACGAACCCTGCTTTTCGCCGAGTACGCGCACAATGACCTTCTCCTGCGTCTTCCACACAGATTCGTGACGCTCAGTCTGCCCAAATGCCTGAGAGTGTTCTTCCGCCATGACAGAAAGCTCTTTTCCGATGTGAGCAGGCTCATCTTCGATATCATCCAAGGCTATTTCAACGAAGCCGCGAGAACCGCGGTGGAAAGTGCTGCCGTACTTTGCTTTCAATCCTTCGGTGAT
>JAUWWO010000025.1 GCA_030616825.1 Candidatus Margulisiibacteriota bacterium
AGAAGCTGCCGAGATTGCGAAGTCCGAAGGATTACATAGAGGATTTCCTCCCCTCCACTGACCGCCGCCCCAGAGATTCATAGAGATTTATAGAAATTTGTGGAAATTTGTGGAAATTAGTAGTGGAAGACTTCTCACTTAATCTCTACTTAATCTCTACCTAATCTCTACCTAATTTCTAACTCCCTCTTCACCCTATCAACAATCCTACTCCCAAAAAACCCCAGGTCTCTGCGATTACCCAGGGCTTTTATTATTTCTTCAAGTACGATTCGCCGGTTCTTATCCTCGCTCTTCCTCCAGCGATCCACTTCCTGCCCAAACTTCCACTCAACGCCTTCTTCTTTCTCCATGAGCTCTCTGAATCTTTCTTCTGCTTCTTCTCTTTGAACAGCAGGTCTAACTTCCCTGTAAATCATACTCCTGTGAGAACGGACCCAACCCATCCCGCTTAAGTACTCTCGCACAATTCTCTTGCCCTCAGCAATATAGTCGGCTTCCTCCCAGGACCGTTCTTCAGCCATATATCACAATACCAGTTTTCCAGCTTTAACTACGATCTCTCCACCTACAATCGTTACCTCAACAGATCCTTTAAGCTTCCAGCCATCAAATGGAGAATTTCTGCTCTTTGAGGCAGACTTGGAAACATCGTACGTGTACTCATTTACAGGGTCAAGAATGGTAAGATCAGCGTCAGAACCAACCTTAAGAGAACCTTTCCGCAGTCCCAAAATCTTGGCTGGTCCCGAGGTTAGCTTCTCAATCGCAAGCTTGAGAGAGAGCACTCCGGTTTCAACAAGTTCTGTTAGAACCAGAGAAAGTACCGTCTCAAGCCCTATGATGCCGGAGGCAGCAAGACCGAATTCAATCTTTTTTTCCTCAATTGTGTGCGGAGCATGGTCTGTTGCAATGGCATCTATTGTCCCATCCTTTAAGCCAGCAACTATAGCATTAACATCCTTTTCAGTCCGAAGCGGAGGATTAACTTTAGCAAGAGTATTGTATCCTTCAACTTCTCCTTCAGTGAGAGTAAAATAATGAGGGGCGGTCTCGCATGTAACTGGAAGACCTTCTTTCTTTGCCTTTCGTATAAGTTCAACCGATCTTGCAGTAGATACATGAGCAATGTGTAACTTCGCTCTACCCGGTTTGCAGAACTCCTTTGCAAGCATGATATCCCGGGCAACCATTATTTCCTCTGCTTGCGTTGGTATTCCCTTAAGTCCCATTTTTGTAGAGAGCGCCCCTTCATTCATCATTCCACCAGAAGATAGGTTCACATCTTCGCAGTGCGATATGATTGTTGCGCCAAACTGGTTCGCATATTCGAGCGCTCTGCGCATTACAGCGGAATTTATAACGGATTTTCCATCATCAGAGAAAGCAGCAGCACCAAGTTCCAGTAGAGTACCCATCTCTGTCAACTCTTTACCTGAGCTCCCTTTTGTAATGGACGCAATAGGCACCACCCCGACTACACCTTCAACTTTCGCTTTTGATATGACATATTCAACTACTGCTTCAGTGTCTATCGGGGGATCGGTATTTGGCATACATGCTACCATGGTAAATCCACCCAATGCTGCAGCCCCGGTTCCTGTAGCAATTGTTTCTTCGTCTGGACGACCCGGGTCACGCAGGTGTACATGCATGTCCACCAAACCAGGCAGTACCAGTTTCCCAGCTGCAGGAATGGTGACTTGGGCCTTTGCAGAAATAGCCTTGTGCAGACTTTTTACCTTGCCATCTTCAAGGAGGATGTCCATCTCTGCATCCAAATTCTGCGAGGGATCAATAACCCTTCCGGATTTTATTAAGATTGATTTCGCCACTCCCTAACCCTCGTCCTTCCCGCCTGCCGGACGGGCAGGCCTTATTACAACTCTCTTTATGAAGCTTTGGACCCGCCTGAATGGTCCTCCGCTCCTTCCCTTACCGGTCAGTCTTTGGTATGCCCTTTTTGCTGCCTCCTGTTCTGCCTCCTTTTTGCTGAACCCCCGGCCTTCACCAAAAGCTTTTCCTTTGATCCTTGCCTGAATATAGAAAACCTTTTTATGTTTTGGTCCAGTTTCTTTTATAACACGATAATTTGGAAGCCCCCATCCTTTCTTCTGCACCAGTTCCTGCAAGGCTGATTTAAAATCCCCAATATACCCCACCCTGCTTATCTTCTCTGTCTCCCCCCGCAAGAAATCAAGTATCAGATCTCTGGCTTTGCCTATGCCACCATCAAGATAAATTGCACCGATTATCGCCTCAAAGGCGTTTGCAAGGTTTGATCGCCTTTCTCTTCCTCCGGAGCGTCTCTCGTTTGCGCCAAGAAGGAGGTAGCTTCCGATCTTAAGCCTCCTAGACACTATAGCCAGAGTTTCATCGGAGATGACCACTGCCCGTATTTTTGTTAAATCTCCTTCTGAACGACCAGGAAATTTGTTAAAAATATACTCGCTGACCACAATCTTGAGCACAGCATCTCCTAAGAATTCAAGTCTTTCATTGTCAAAAACTCCCTTTTGCTTAACTTCGTGTGCGTAAGAGCTGTGAGTCAACGCTTGATTAAGGAGGGCTTTGTTAAGGAAGGTTATTCCTAGTTTTCTCTCTAATTCTCTAAGTTCTTTTTCTCTTTCTTTACTTATCATAAACTCTCATAGTCCGCGATATTTTATAATAAAAATTGCCAATTAGCAAGCTCCTTGGCTGTTTTGTTTGACAACCGTATCAGACTTACATTATAATCAATGCTGCGTAACCTAACTATTTTCGAAATTTCGAAAGGAGTTCTGTATGATCATCTCGCCCGTTATGAAATTTATAGTGGACAAGCAGGGTGGATACCCAGCACCAACAGCAAAGGAAAAACTTACCCGGGCGATTGCCAAATTCCGCAAGATACTCAGTAAGCTAAGCGGCACTTTTAATATCGCCGAGACAAATTTTGGGCTTGCAGATATGCTTGTGGGCCGAAACGATCCTGGAGACTACGCAGAAGCAATGAGACTCTATAACTACATCCTGGAGGTCGCTCCAACAAGCTATCTCAGGGCCAGGGCGCTTGTTGGAAAAGCAGAACTCTTGATTGACAAGAGCGACAAAGAAGAACTGAAAGGAGCGATCTCGCTTTGCGAAAAATCGAAGGAAATACTTAAAGATGACTTAAGCGATTTCTTCACCGCAAAGGCTTTTGTTGTAGAGGCAGAAATCTTATCAAAGCTCGGAGGAGGAGGTCGGAAGAAAGCAGGAAAGCTTCTAGGGCGAGTTATAAAGAATAAACATTCTAATGTATATTTCAAGGCCAGGGCCATGGTTGGGGCAGCAGAACTCCCACTGTATACCCCAAAGCCTAAAAACATCACTCGAGCAGTGAAACTCTGTGAGCAAGCACAAAAACTTTTTGCCGATAGACCTAACGATTACTTTGCACTAAAAGCAAAAGTCGTACAGGCAGAACTTCTAATCCGCAGAGCGCGCAAGAACGATCTTGCGGGAGCACAATCCCTTTGCACAAGGGTCTCCTCTAATAAGTCTGCAGAGAAGGGGCTTGTCGCCAGAGCAAAGCTCAATTTGGCTGAGGTCTCCAGGCACCCAAAGGCACAAAGACTTTCTCGCGAGGTACTAGAGATGGGGGGTATTGATCCATACCTTGTTGAGAAGGCAAAGATGATTGAGCAAGCCCTCAAAAAATCACGAAAACGCAAATGATTTAAATGTCAAATTCTCAGTCGAAGAAAATTAAGATTCCTGAATTCTTGGAAGAGTATCCCTCTCCTACCGAAAAGGATGTCCTCACCAGTCAGATAGATGAACTTAAATCCATACTTGCCTCCCCGCCAGAAGGATTTCCCCGGAACCCTGCAAGGATCAAGTTGGCAGATCTGCTGGTGGGAAGAAACGAACCAGGAGACTATATAGAAGCAGCAAAATTATTTGATGAGGTGCTATCAGGAACCCTTCCTCATGAGGAGGAACATGTAAAGGCCATCGTGGGCAAAGCAGAGCTCTCCCTTCAGAGTGCCGATCCAGCAGAGGTAGATTGGGCAATTGAGTCATGCACAAAGGCCTCGACCTCATTTGAGCGCAACAAGAGGAGTTTCTTCTGGGGAAAGGCTAAAGTGCTTTTTGCGGAACTATTAATTAAAAGGGGAAGTGAAGAAGACAAACGCAGAGCTCTCGATATTTACGAAGAGTTAACCTCCAATCTATCCACTAATAAATATTTTAAAATGAGGGCAGTGGTAGGGAAACTAGAATTGCTTTATTATTTTTTCAGGGACATTCTTGAAGCCAAGGCCGAACAGTCCATTGCTGAATGTGAGGAAGCTCTGGAATTTCTCAAAGACGAGCGGGCCAACGATTACTTTTATCTAAAGGGAATGATAGTGCTATCCGAGGTGCTCCTGTGGAAGGACAAAACCTCCTTTGGTGAAAAAGGTAGAAAGCTGCTGAAAGAGGTGGTGAATAATGAGTCAGCGGGCGATGACCTCCGAGCTAGAGCAAGTCTCGATCTTGCTGAGGTCTCTAGTCCCTCTCTTGCAAAATCCTTGATCAAAGGGGTAAGACACATGGAAGGGATCGATCCTTATATTCTAAAGAAAGCCAAGGCTATAGAAAACGCACTGTCCTCCCAACCACCTAAGGCTACCCCGTGAAACCTATGGGTAAAACAATTGCCGAAAAAATTCTCTCAAAACACAGTGGAGTTGATGCACGTGCCGGGGACATAGTTGTGGCAGACCTCGATTTCATGATGGGACAGGACGGAACCTCGGGTGTTGCCATAGACTCCTTTAAAAGGATGGGAGCCAAAAGAGTATTTGACGGATCAAAGATCGCCATCTGTATTGATCATTCTGCTCCAAGTCCTAACATCGGCGTCTCAGAAATCCATAAAAAAATCAGGGCATTTGTAAAAGGGACAGGAATAAATCTGTACGACATCGGATGCGGCGTATGCCACCAGCTTGTTCCAGAACAGGGACATGTTATTCCTGGAGACTTAGTCATTGGTGCTGATTCGCACACCTGCACTTACGGGGCAATTAACGCATTCTCCTCTGGGGTTGGATCAACAGACCTGGCAGCTGCATGGATCGGAGGAAAACTATGGTTTAAAGTGCCAGAGAGTTTTAAATTTATCATCAATGGGAAGCTTCCAAAAGGCGTTTATTCAAAGGATCTGATTCTCTACATCATTGGGGATGTAGGGGCCGACGGTGCAACGTACATGTCCACGGAATTTGTTGGAGAAACAATAGACTGTCTCTCTGTTGAAGCAAGATTTACTATATCCAATATGGCAGTGGAGATGGGGGCAAAGGCAGGACCCATGCTTGCGGACAAAAAGGTTTTGGACTGGGTAAAAAAACATTCAAAAAGAAAACCCAGTCCAGTCGAGCCAGACCCTGACGCCAAATATTCAAAGGTAAAAGAATACGATGTCTCAAAACTTGGTCCGCAGGTTGCAAAGCCACATACTGTTGATAATGTCTCCCCAATCGAGGAGGTAGAAGGAACTCCAATCCAACAGGGCTTTATAGGAACGTGCACAAACGGCAGGACAGAAGATCTAAAAATCGCTGCGCAAATACTCAAAGGAAAGAAAATTCACAGCGACTGTAGACTTATAATTGCTCCGGCTTCAAGAGAGGTACTCAAGGAAATTGTGGGTAACGGTATCTACGATATATTTATTGAAGCAGGAGGAGTGGTTGTCACTCCAGGATGTGGTCCTTGTGTAGGGACTCATGCTGGCATTCCAGCCGATGGAGAAAATGTAATATCCACTGCAAATCGAAATTTTAAAGGCCGGATGGGGAATCCGAATGCGTTTATTTATCTTGCATCTCCGGCAACAGTAGCTGCGTCGGTTATTGAAGGAAAGATCGTCGATCCAAGAAAATATTTGTAATTTACACTCAATAGGTGAACAATATGATATTGAAAGGCAAAGCCAGGCGTTTCAAACAAAACAACGACATTAATACGGATTACATAATATCCGGACGTTACAAGTTTAAAATCCAGGATCCAAATGAACTTGCCAAGCATGTAATGGAAGACCTTGATCCCGACTTTGCCGCAAAGAGACTGAAGAAGGGCGATTTTATTGTAGCCGGCAGAAACTTTGGTTGTGGCTCATCAAGGGAGCAGGCACCTCAGGCTATAAAATATGCTGGTCTCTCAGCAGTGATTGCCAAATCCTTTGCCAGGATATTTTATCGCAATTCTTTTAACCTTGGGCTCCCAGCAATTGAAGCAGATACAGATACAATTGAAGAAGGAGATGAGCTTGAGGTTGATCTTGATAAGGGTAGTATAAAGAACAAAACAAAGAATAAAGAAATCAAAATCGCTCTACTTCCCAAGACAATGCAGATCCTTCTCTCAGATGGCGGCCTTGTAGAACACTTCAAAAAACACGGCGGGTTTAAGCTGAGGTAACTCACCATGCGAGCAGTTGTTCAGAGAGCTTCAAGGGCACATGTAGAGGTCGAAGGAAAGACCATTGCCAGGATTTCAAAAGGTCTTGTCGTCTTTGCAGG
>JAUWWO010000101.1 GCA_030616825.1 Candidatus Margulisiibacteriota bacterium
CATCTTCAATAAAGAGAAGGCTGGGAAAGCGAGCACAAGTAAGTCCCTCTAACGAAAAAGCTGTTCGAAGAATGCTTCCCTCTATGTAGGGGGACAGAGCCAACAAAGGAAGGAAATTATGGTTAGAGTAAAACGCGGATACGTGGCCAGACGAAGAAGGAAAAAGATCCTTCACAGAGCAAAGGGTTTTAGGGGAGCTCTAGGAAAACTCTTTAGACCTGCAAAACAGGCAGTAAAGAAAGCAATGAGACATGCTACGGTCCACAGGCGCACTAGGAAAAGGGAAATGAGAGCACTGTGGATCACGAGAATCGGTGCAGCGGCAAGAAAGGGAGAATTGTCCTATAATAAATTGATAAACGGACTAAAAAAAGCCAATGTAGGGCTAGACAGAAAAAATCTTGCAGAGCTTGCAGTCTCCGATTCAGATGCCTTTGCCAAGCTCGTAGATATAGCAAAATCAGCTCAGGTATAAAGTATATTTATATTACTTCATCCCCTACCTAAAGGAGAACTCAAATGATACAAATGGAAATCGGCGGACTAGGTTTTGATCCAAGAAATCTCTCTCCTTTGGTACTGCTCAAGGATCCGGATGAGCTTAATTTTCTCCCGATATGGATTGGGATCTTCGAGGCTGCGGCAATTGCAATGGAGCTCCAAGGGCTACATCCACCACGACCCATGACGCATGATCTCCTTAAGTCCGTTATAGAAAAATTCAACGCAAAGCCATCAAAGGTGATAATAAATGATGTAAAGGAAGGGACTTTCTATGCAACAATTGAGCTAGAAGGCAAAGACGGCAAGAAAGTAACTGTTGATTCTCGCCCGAGCGATGCTATAGCACTGGCAGTACGATGTAAAATGCCAATCTATGTCTCCGAGGTGGTGATGATGCAGGCGAAACTTGTGAACGCTGAAAAGGACGCTGAGGAGACAAAAAAATTCAAAGAATTCATAGAAAACCTAAAACCCGAGGATTTTACAAAATATTATAAAAAAGATTAAATCGTAAAGACAATTCGTGAATTGTCTTTACTGAATTGTCTCTAACTTCTGGAGATCAAAATCACTCCAAGGCATATTACAAAAATACCGATCCACCGCAGTGCCAACACGGTTTCCCCAAGAAAAAGCCAGGAAAACAGAACCACCGCAATGTAGCCTATGCTGACCATGGGATATACAAGACTCAAGTCGAGTCTTGAGAGCACTGCCAGCCAGAATATCGCAGAGATACCAAATGCTGCCAGGCCAAAGAAGACAAATGGATTCAATATCATGGGAACAACTTTGAAGAGAAGCTCCCTTATAGGAAAAGCCCCAAAGATCTGCATCCCACGCTTCATCAAAAGCTGTCCCACAACTGCAAGAGATATTGATACAAAAAGCAATATATAATTCCCCATAAATCTTACCCCTTTCCTTTTATCTTTCTTTTAAACACATATCCATAAACACAGAAAACCTGGATCATATACTCAATAATCTGCCGCAGGCCAAGCTTGCTTTTCTCTCCGGATCTCCCAACAAATGTGATCGGAACTTCCTTTATCCTATTATAATTCCCTTTGGCAATTATCTCCAGACATATTTTGAATCCAATTGGTTTGAGATGAACTCCTTCTATAACGTTGCGCTTAATCATAAAATATCCCGAGGTCAAATCTTTAACCGTTGTTATCGGCCTTGCAAGAAGTCTGGCTACAGAGGACACCGCCTTTCTCGGCCACGACCAATCAGTTGAGCCACCGCCAGAAACCAGGCGGCTTCCTATAACGAAATCTGCTTCGCCATCCATAATTGTCTTGTACATCTTTGGAATTACCTCAGGCGGATGGCTGAGGTCTGCATCCATAACAGCCAAAATCTCTCCAGATGCAAGGGAGAAGCCAGCAGCCACAGCAGAAGCAAGCCCTAATCTTTTTTTCCTGTGAAGGACTTTCACTTTGTATTTCTCTTTGAGGCGATCTGCAATTTGGCCTGTGCCATCCGGCGAGGCATCGTCGACAAAAATGACCTCCCCGGGAATCCCTGATCTATCTAGTGAACTAAAGATTCTTCGTGTAAGCTCCTCAATATTAGAAGCCTCGTTATAAGTAGGCACGATAATTGAAAGCACTGTCTACCTTCCCTTAAATATTTGCAAGTTCATCCTAGCCGTAGGACTTTCAGGATTTATGTCCAGGGCTTTTTTGCATTCCCTTATAGCCCTGGCTCTCTCACCCGTAAAATAATACACAACAGCCAAACTATTATGCGCCTCGAAATCACGAGGATCAAGTTTCACAGCTTTCTCCAGGTAAGGTCGGGCATCTTCAAGCCTTTGATTCCTGAAGTATAAAACCCCTATCTTCCTCCATAACTCTCCCCAATCAGGAATCGCAGCAATAATGGCCTTGTATTCTGTGATTGCCTTCAAATATGCACCATCCTCTTCCATCCTTTCATAAATATAGCCCAGCATAAGTCTTGCATTAAGGGATTGCTGTCCTTCCTCAAAGCTCCTTTTTGCTTCTTTTATCAGCTGGGACCTTTTACTGGGAGAGCGGATATATACATCCATGTAGCTTAAATCTCTATTATTGGGATTTAAGTATTTGTACCTATATTTATTTATAACAGCGCTATTTTGCGGCAAATCCCTTACATAGATAAGAGAGCGGTCATCCCAGAAAACAAGCACCCAATCTGGGTCTGAATCGAGATTTTTACAGATGTAACTGGGCTCATTATCTAAAAGTGCAAAAGTGAAGTTATACTTTTTAACCAGATCATCCCAGACTCCCTTGAACGGAAACCTCCTGTACTCTGCAATAAACTCCTCACCATAGGCATCGAATCTACCGTCGACAAAGACCGCTCTCTTTGGATAAAACTTCCATATTAGATATCCTCCAAAGCCATAACTGTTAAACATATTCCCTTGTAACGAGTTGTCTTCTACAAAGGCAACTGCATCACCGGGATAAAATTCCCTGTTAATCCCAAAGCCAGGCTTATATGCTGACCCGAATCTCTGAGATTCTAGCCTAAGAATATAAAAAGTTGAAATCGAGATTGAAGCGATAAGAATTATGCTCAAAATTGCGTAAGGAACTCTTTTGAGCATCTTAACCTTTTCGCTTAAGCGGCGGATGCCTTGAGAAAGACCAAATGATGCAATAGGACAGGCCGAGAGCACTGCTAGTGGGATAAGACGAATAGCCCTTGTTGAAAAATAACCCAATACTAAAAATAAGAGTAAATCAGAAAAACGCAGTTGCTTAAAAAATAAAACGATCGTAACAGCTGTCAGGATCATTATGATCCCAAAAGGACTCAAAAAATCAGAGAGCGCTGTAGCTCGCCATTCAAGCAAATCGCTGAATTCTGCTCCCCAGGTATGCGTAAAATATAAAGGGACCCTCCACCCATAAGGATTGGCAAAAGCAAGAGCAACCGAACAAGCCAGGACAAAGCTCAGCGTCTTTATATCTTTATCCTTAAACACAAGGGAAAGCCGATTACGCTTGAATACAAGCTCTATCACCTCAGAAGAAAGATAAAGTACGATAACCCCAAGTCCTATAATGGAACCTCCACCATGAAGATTTGCCCAGAGAAGCTGAAGGGCTGGAATGAGGTAGATCGCCTCCCGCCATTTTGTTTTGAATACATAAAATATACAGATATAAGAAGAAAGAAAAAACAGC
>JAUWWO010000080.1 GCA_030616825.1 Candidatus Margulisiibacteriota bacterium
AATTACGAATTTTGTTCTTACTGTGCTTACTGTATTTACTGTCATTTTTATTCTCCTTTTTAAAATTCATCGAAATTCTCTTAGCCGTATTTATATCGTTCATACTCTTAAGAAATTTCACTTTTTTTCAATAATCGTATATAATTCCCATCATGCCAAAACTTCCAACATGGCTCATCAAGCGGGCACCAAAGTCACAGAATATTAAAAAACTAAGGTCATTAATCAATGATCCCAAAATCCACACTGTATGCGAATCTGCGAAGTGTCCTAATATTGGTGAATGCTATTCAAGAAAAACTATGACCTTTATGATCCTTGGAAATATCTGCACTAGGAACTGTAGATTCTGCGCAGTTGAACATGGAACACCTCTGCCAGTGGATGAAAGTGAACCAAAAAGAGTTGCTAAAGCGGCAAAGAAATTAGGACTCAAATATGTGGTCGTGACTTCCGTAACAAGAGATGATCTGCCCGACGGCGGAGCAAATCAATTCGCAAAAACGATTAACGATTTACGACTTGTCCTCCGAAGCGAAAGCGAAGGAGGATTAACGATTAACGAAATCAGGGTTGAGGTTTTAATTCCTGATTTTAAGGATAACACCAAAGCTTTAAAGAAAGTCATTGAAGCTAGCCCGGACGTAATTAATCATAATGTTGAAACAGTGCCAAGACTCTATCCGGAAATTCGTCCGCAAGCGAATTATCAATGGTCGCTTAATTTGCTCCAAAACGTCAAAAAAATTGACAAAAATATTTGCACGAAATCAGGGCTTATGGTAGGATTAGGAGAACGTTTCGATGAAGTAGTAGAAGTTCTTTCGGATTTGAGAAGGGTCGATTGCGCCATCGTAACTTTGGGTCAATATATTTCCCCTTCCAAAGCGCATGCAGCTGTAGTAGAATACGTCAAACCAGAAGTCTTTGAAAAATATAAAACAATTGGGCTTGAGATGGGTTTCAAGCATCTTTTTTCCGGACCCTTTGTCAGAAGCTCATATCAAGCTCATAAAATATTTAGAAAGAGCTGATCACATGGAAGAAGCACAGAGACTGCAGAAACTTCCTACTTATGTTTTTGCTCAATTGGATAAACTAAAGGCAGCGGCTCGCGCAAAAGGCGTAGAGTTAATCGATCTTGGAATGGGAAATCCAGATATTCCCCCACCAAAGGAAGTTATAGAAGCCCTTATAAAAGCATTATCCGAACCACAAAATCATAGATACCCATCGTTTGAGGGCTCTCCGGATTTCAAAGAGGCAGCATCAGCATGGTGCAAGAAGCAATACGGTATCAAGGTAAATCCTAAGGACGAGGTTGTCACCCTTATCGGTTCAAAGGAAGGACTTGTCCACCTCGCTTTTGCATTTATAAATCCTGGGGACACAACCCTTGTGCCGGAACCCGCATATCCTGCACACTTTCGGGGAACAATCCTTGCTGGAGGAACACCGGTAATACTCCCCACTACCAAGGGGACTGGATTTCTTCCCGACTTAAAGGACCTGGATGAGACTATTGCAAAAAAGGCCAAGATGCTCTTCTTGAGCTATCCAACTAACCCAACAGCTGCAACCGCCCCAAAGGAATTTTTTGAGGAAGCAGTGGCTTTCGCAAAAAAATATAAATTAATCCTTATCCACGACTTTGCATATGCCGAAGTATATTTCGAGGGTCAAAAACCCATAAGCGCTCTTTCCATCCCCGGAGCAAAGGATGTGTGCATAGAGTTCCATACTCTTTCCAAGACCTTTGGGATGCCTGGCTGGAGAGCTGGCTTCGCTGTGGGAAACGCAGAAATTATCGAGTCACTGCGAAAGATAAAAACAAACCTCGATTATGGACTTTTCACTGCAATACAAAAAGCAGCAATAACAGCGTTTGAAATGGAAAATGGATATATGGAGAATATGAGAGCGACCTATCAAAAAAGAAGAGATCTCTTTAGCGATGGACTAAATTCCATGGGCTGGAAGATTAATAAACCTAAAGCTACTATGTACCTCTGGGTGCCGGTTCCAAAGGGATTCAACTCAACTTCCTTTGCAATGCACCTCTTAGAAAAGGCCGGGGTTGTTGTTGCCCCTGGAGTTGCCTTTGGAGAACTCGGCGAAGGGTATGTGCGAATAGCCTTGGTAGATTCAGATGCCCGACTAAAGGAAGCACTCCAAAGAATAAAACAAGCAGGCATCACCTACACTACTTCCTAATTGAAAGAAAGGATGATCCTCTTGGAAAAGCCAATCATTGGAATAACTATGGGAGACGCTGCAGGCATTGGCCCTGAGATAGTGGCAAAAGCCTTCTTGAGCAGTGAGGTTTGGAGGATCTGCCGGCCCATTGTTATAGGCGATCAAAAAATAATGAAGCAGGCACTGCGGTCCATCAAAGCCGGCAACATGAGTATTAACGCTGTAAAAAGCATGGACAAAGCCAGATTTCTAAGGGGAATGATGGATGTCTTTGACCTTGCAAATTTAGAACCTTCCAAGGTGAAGCTCGGTCAAATATGCGCACCATGCGGCAGAGCTGCAGTGGAATACATAAAAACTGCCATTGATCTCGCCATGAAAGGAAAGATTGACGGAATTACCACTGCACCGATCAATAAAGAAGCCATACATAAAGCTGGGTTCAAGTACCAGGGTCACACAGAGATCCTCGCACAGAGAACAAAGACTAAAAATTACGCCATGATGTTTGTCTCCGACTCTCTCTGGATCATGCTTGTAACAACACACCTGCCACTGCATGAGGTAAACAAACACATAAATAAAAAGAAAGTACTGAGTACCATCAAATTTGCAAATGAGGTTACCAGGAAACTCAGGGGCAAGAAACCGCGTATTGGCGTTGCAGGGCTTAATCCCCACGCAGGAGAATCCGGCATTTTCGGAAAAGAGGAAATAAAGATCATCAAGCCAGCGATCACCGAAGCAAGAAAAGCAGGAATAGATGTAAAGGGCCCATTTTCTCCTGATGCGATATTTTATCTTGCAAGTGTGGGTATGTTCGACATAGTTGTAGCCATGTATCATGACCAGGGACTTATTCCACTGAAACTTCTTTCCTTTAACCGCTCGGTAAACGTTACAGTAGGGCTACCAATAATCCGAACCTCCGTAGATCATGGAACAGGATTTGACATTGCCGGACGCGGCTGGGCAAATCCTCAGAGTCTTATCGAAGCCATAAAGGTTGCAGTGTTCCTAGCACATACAAAAAGACATAAAAAATAACATCTTTTTAAAATCTCTTTCCGCAGTCACAAAAGAACTGCTATCCAAATACAAATTTACCCCAAAAAAGAAACTGGGACAGCATTTTATAATCGACAAAGCCTCTGTCGAAAGGATAATCAATGCAAGCAATCTCTCAAGAGATGATCTTGTTATTGAGATCGGAACCGGACTTGGGACACTAACCAAAGAATTAGGGGGATTAGCCGGAGAGATCGTGAGCATCGAATACGACAAGGTGCTTTTTGAGATTGCGAGGGATATCCTAAAAGGACACAAAAACATTGAGCTTATCAGAGAAGACTTTTTAAAACTTGACCTGCGAAAGGTCTTAAAGAAACATAAAAATTATAAAGTCATTGCAAATCTTCCTTATTATATAACTGCTCCCATTATTACAAAGCTCATAGAAACAAAACCCGTTTTTTCACTTGCAGTACTCACTGTTCAGCGGGAGGTCGGAGAGCGGATGGTGGCAAGCCCAGGATCAAAGGAATACGGCACACTATCCATTTATGTTCAATATTACCTGGACGTTGAAATTAACTCATATATTTCAAAATCCGGGTTTCTCCCCCACCCTGCAGTTTCATCTTCAATACTTGTGATGAAGCCAAGGACAAAACCACCTGTTGAGGTTAAAAATGAAAAAGTCCTCTTCCATCTAGTTCATGCAGCATTTGAGCACAGAAGAAAAACACTGCGGAATGCGATACTTCTTTCACACAAATTCAAGATTTCAAAAGAGGAATTAGAGAATGCACTTTCAGCTGCTGGAATTGATGGAGAGAGAAGAGGGGAAACTTTAAGTGTTGAAGAGTTTGCAAAACTTGCAAACATCCTAAGTTAAAATTCCCAAGCTCCATAAAGCGTTAAAATTCTCTTAGCATCGATATACTCCCACAGGAAAGTAGTGGCAAGCAGCTGTCCCGTTGAGGCCTCTTTCTTTTTTGCAAAGACC
>JAUWWO010000128.1 GCA_030616825.1 Candidatus Margulisiibacteriota bacterium
CTCCAAACTTTGTGTTTAAGAAACAAGAGATCTGCAGCGGAGAGGGATGCAGTGAGTTGAGATTAGGTAGTGGGGTGGTACTATGGGAAATGTTCCCCGTTTTATTTCTATGAGATTGCCACGCTTCCTTTGGAAGCTCGCAACGACACAGGAATAAATTTTTTATGAGATTGCCACGTTTCCTTTTTCCTTACCTCTCCTCAAGCAAACGATTAAACCTTGGAAATTCGCGCAGCGAATCCCACTGCGGATCGAGTCGTAATTGAGGAACAGACACAAGCTGCCAAAGATACTCTGCATGCGGAATAGAAAGGAGGTGTTCCAACTGATCTACAGCCTTCTCGTTTTCACCCACCAAAGCATAAATCCTGGCTAAGTTCAGGATGTATATAGGCCCCTGGGCTGCGTCTTTTAATTCTGGATGAAGTTTTGTTGCTTGATTTCCTTCTTGTATGGCCTCTTCCTTGAGGTCCAGGTAGGCATAAGCTAAGCCAAGCGCAGCGTGAAACCTTGGATCCTCAGCATGCTCATTTACCGCTTTCTCGAGTTCAGTACGCGCCAATTCAGCATGAGTCTTCATCGGCGACAAATCTTTCCCCGCGTGATATACGGAGGCATAAGCCAGATCTTTATGGAAATAGAAATGTTGGTCTTCAAAAGAATCGTAGGGTAAGGAGCTAAGCCAATCCAAAACCTCTTCGTAGTTCCGCTCAAGCATGTTTAGTGTGAACCACATGTAATCTGTTAATTGGTGCTGGGGTAATGTCTGCAGCAGGAATCGAGCCTTCTCAGTGTCTCCCTTTGAGAGGATATAAATAGCAACCTTCCCTAGTTGAGCCGGAAGATGATTCGGAAATATCGAAAGGGCACGGTTGAGCCACTTCTCTGCCTCCTCGAATCTATGCATACTGATGTTAGCCCCACCTAATTCATAGGCTATTTGCGTATCACGCGGATTGATTCGGAATGCCCTCTCGAGCGTTTCCAAGCAATCCTCCCACTTGCCCTGCCGCCTCTGGATATAGCCAAGCAACTGTGGATCGAAGTTCGGGCGTGTTTTTTGGACAGATTCAAATATCTCTGCTGCCCGATTATAATCGGAGAGGCCCCAATAATAGTAAAATCCCAATGACCGGTGTGCTTCAGGAAGATCAGGCTGTAACTCCAGCGCTTTATTCACAGCATCTCTTGATCGTGCCAAACGCTCTTCTGTGCGGTCTTCTCCGAAAAAATACATTCGGGAATGGATATAAGACATTCTGACATATGGCAGGGCAAAGTCAGGATCTAGCTCTGTTGCTCTTTCTAACAACTCTATGGCAAGCTCGAACTCTCGGGTATCCAAATAGGCCCAGCCTCTATCCTCATGTTCTCTTCCCTGCAAGTAATAGTCATAAGCCTCGAGGTTTTCAGTTGGTCTGGCGTTCAGCGCCCTGCGTTCCGGCTCCAGCACTGTGAGGTCCAATTGCTGAGCAACCTTTTCAGCAATTTCGGACTGGACTGAAAAGATATCTCCGATAACCCGATCATAGCGTTCAGACCAAATATTCGTGTCTTCTGTGACACGGACAAGCTGAGCTGTCACACGCACGCGGCCCTCTCCTTCTGAGCTCCGATTCCAGCGTACACTTCCTTCTAGCACATAATTGACGCTCAACTCTTCTCCTATTTGCTTGATTGTTTTATTTGTATCTTTATACTGGATTGCGCTTGTCCGGGAAATGACACCGAGTCCGTGCAAAGCTGCCAATCGACTCGTAATCTCCCCGGTTATTCCATTGGCGAAATAGCCATCTTTAGGAGAGCCCAGATTCTCAAACGGCAGAATAACCAACATATCTCTCTCTGAAGGAATCGGTTGTTCTTTTTGTGTAAAAAGTAGAATGCCTATTCTAGTCACGATTACTACCATAAACAACGCAAAAATTATCAACCAGGACTTCCTGAATACAATTTTTTTCTCTTTTGGAGAGATAGCCTTTATCTTGGGTAAAGCCCTCTCCGTGGAGTGAATTCCTTCTTCGATTTTTTTTAGTTCAATAAGGATCTCCTCTATACTTTGGTACCTCTTCTCCTTTTCCTTCTCCAGGCATTTCAGTATTACCCTGCTTAGCTCCAAAGGAACTTGAGCATTGTGTTTTTTGGGTTCTGGAGGGGTCTCTGTCTTGTGTTTTATGGCAATACTTAAAGGCGTCTCCCCGTCAAAAGGCGGTCTTCCTGTTACCATCTCGTATAGAACCACTCCCAATGAATAGATATCAGAACGCTGGTCTACTTTTTCCCCTTCTATCTGCTCAGGTGACATGTATAAAGGTGTTCCAACTAGTGCATCAATACCTGTTATCCCCTTATCTTCAAGTGATTGGGCAAGGCCAAAATCCAAAATCTGGGCATTTCCATCATCATCGATCATGATATTATGGGGTTTCAAATCTCGATGCACTACTCCTAGCCTGTGGGCTTCCCTTAATCCTTCACAGACTTGTTTTCCTATGGAAACAGCCGTCTTTATATTCAGTTGTTTTGATCTCTTTATGAATCTATGTAAATCCCCGCCACTTACATATTCCATTGTGATGTAGTATATGCCCTCTTCCTTGTTGAGGTCGTACATGCGACATACATTCTTATGGGATATTTTCCTGGCTGTTTTAAGCTCGTTTCTGAAACGCTCAATTGTTCTCCTCTCTGCAGCGATTTCGGGTTTCAGGAGTTTCAAAGCGACTTTCTCATTGATTTCTTTATCGAGGGCTTTATAAACTCTTCCCATGCCTCCTTCGCCCAACTCTTC
>JAUWWO010000136.1 GCA_030616825.1 Candidatus Margulisiibacteriota bacterium
CATATCTTTTGGCAAGTTCCCTCCCCACAAGCTCTGCAAGGATAGAAGTTCCATCTGCAGCGTTCCATTTAGAAAATATTGCTATTTTAGTGAGTTTTCTATCCATTCTCTTTTCTCCTTTTATTATCACGAGTCTTTATTAGCTCTTCAAACAATAAAACGAATCTTTTAGCGATATTTTCGGCGCTATGTTCTTTCAGAAAAGTTTTCACTTTATGGAGATTGAATTTACCCCCGAAGATGTCAATGAGTTTGGCTTTCATGTCCTCGAAGTTTCGATATTTCACGATTTCGTCTCCATGTAGTTCCACAAAGTTCGAATCGTGAAACAGGATAGGGCAACCGGAACCCAGAACCTGGCATACTGAGCTGGAGACGACTGCTTTGTACTTCTGCGAGGATTCCCTGTGGATGAGCAATGCATCCGAAGCATGTAAGTAGATATACAGCTCATCTAAGGGAAGCGACTTAACCTGAAGGTCTATGAAGTCATATTTCTTTTTCGCTTCGTGCAATTCACCAACATCGCTTTCCGAATTGGCGATGATCACGTATCTGAGAGGATATTCCTTAGCTATGTCTTTCAGAGCCGGCAAGACAGATACAACATCTTTTGGTCTGAAGCCAAAGGAGAATACGATCTTTTGGTCTAGGGGGAGGCCCAGCTTCTCTCTCGCTTTCCCCTTATCACCAAGCTCGAGTGGATGGTAGGGATAGGAGATCATAAAAATCTTTTCAGCCGGGAAAGATTCGACCAGGTAGTCTTTGTATCTCTGATCAAAACAGACTATAGCATCCCAGTCGAACTTATGGTAAAGAGGGTCTTCCGGGGCTTTGCCCTCGTGAACAACTTGAACGCTGACAGCTTTCCCCTTAATTTTAGGAAAGACCTCAAGTAATCTTTCGGCTGGCAATCTCTCTACATTTTGAGCGATAAAGACGTCATATTCTTCATTAAAAAGCGGGGAGGGATCAAAGTAGGTAGCCCGAGTGACTGGTATGACTTCGTCAACGCTAAAGTGCCTGATTACAAAATCCTCGTCTTTTTGAAAGGTAGGCCTGGCATCAGGGTGTTTTTTGGTGGAAAATACCTTAAGCTGGTGACCCAATTTCACCCAAGCCCTCCCTACCAATTCTGCGTGAATGGAAGGACCGTTAGCGGCATTCCAAAGACACATCATTCCTATTTTCATTTTTCTTGCTCCTTATACTGTGTCATGGGGGTTTCGCCTAACGTTTTCAGCATATCGGAAATTGCGATCTGAGGGAGCAATTTGGGGAAATCCAAAGGTGTGGGACGATCATAAGCATCGTTCCCTTCTTTATACCCTACTTTTTTCTCTCTGCCCCAGTAGCTAAGTATGAGCACAGATTTTTTCCATCCTTCAAATTTATAAAAAAACATAAAAGCCTCTCTTTACAAAGTTAATCTTCCCAGCAGGTGTAATGCATCCTGCACCTTTAAAATGATGCCTTCAGTAAACTAAGAAACTCAACTATTGTAGGCTCCATAAAGATGCGCTAACTTCTTTTTTGTTTTCAGTAGTTATGATTTATCAATTGCTTGAATAATCATCCTTCGGAAATATCTAAATTCAAATATACAGGACAACCCTTAACACAGGGGAGATGCGAAACCGACAACGTTCCCACGGATAAAAGAAGTTGCCCCCACGGCCACTTGGGAAAACTTTAACTTTTCTCTTATCTGCAGTTGTCTGCCGTTGGGCATGAATCAAATCGTCGTCTCAGAAGAGGCACTGGAAGCATTAGAACTAAACGAAATCAAAAGAATCATGGCATTCTGTATACCATCGAGTTTATATTCATACCCGCCCCTACAGAAGCAAATACAACGATGTCTCCTTTTTTCAACTTGTGGTTATCAAGCTTTCCTTTAAGCAACAGGTCAAGCAATGTGGGCAGAGTTGCCACCGAGCTGTTTCCAAGCCAGGATATAATCATAGGCATGACATAAGGTGGCACCTCCTTTACTCCATATAACCTGTACAAACGCTTTAATATTGCCTCATCCATCTTTGCATTCGCCTGGTGTAGAAGAACCTTGTTTACATTACCTAAGGATAATCCTGCTTTGACAAGACTCTCCCTGACCACAAGCGGAACTGTCCTTAAAGCATATTCATACAGCTTGTGGCCATCCATCTTAAGGAACAACTCATTGCCCTGGTAATCAGGATTATATGATTGACCCATCCGCAGCATATATGCATGCTTAAGGGTATCAGACCGGGCAGCATGAGAGAGTATTCCCATCCCGCTATCATGGGGACTTGTTATTGCCTCAACTATTGTAGCTCCTGCTCCATCAGCATATATCATGGTGTCCCGGTCATGAGGGTCTGAAATCCTGGAAAGAACCTCTGCTCCTATAACCAGAGTTCTCTTCGCATCATCTAACTTAATATAAAAATCAGACTGTATCATTCCCTGCAGCCAGCCGGGACAGCCAAAAGGAAGATCATAAGCTATTGTCTTTGG
>JAUWWO010000077.1 GCA_030616825.1 Candidatus Margulisiibacteriota bacterium
CTTCGCAGAATGCTCAACGAGATACTGCGGTCCTTCGATTACTACAAAGAACAGTTCAGGGAAGCCAAAATCAATAAGGTTTTTCTTGCGGGTGGTTCCTCAAAGCTTAAGAATCTCGAAGAGTACCTGTCAGAAGGTCTTGGCATAAAAGTCGAAATAGTAAACCCCCTCCAGGGTATTAATATCAATCTAACTGACAAGGCAAGGTCAGAAGGTCTGCGGGAGGCAGCACCCCGTCTTACCTTAGCGCTGGGACTGGCCATAGGTGAAGCAAAAACCTTAAACCTCATCCACGTTAAAAAGCCGGTGAAGAAAGGGCTGGAGGTGGGAAAGCTCCTTGAAGCATTCCGCATACCCACTATGACCTGGGTTCCCGTGATCCTCCTCATCCTCGCAGCCGCAGTTGCCTTCAACTTTTATCTTGGGAGAAAAGTACGTTATTATAGAACGCAGCTGGAGAGCAAGCGTTCAATTCTCTCCGATCTAAAATTTTTGGCTGAGCGCAGGGAGATCATAGAAAGGGTCTCCAAGGAAGAAACTCACCTTCGTGAAACTCTTTCTCAACTCAATACCACCATTCCGGGAGGAATAATACTTACTCAGCTCAATTACGAAAACTCGTCAAGGAATATGAAAATAGTTGGCACATCACCAAACGTTAACCTCATTGGGAAATTTTTGCGATCTATCGACGATTCCCCAAACTTCAGTAAAGTAAAGCTCATCGAAACAAGAAAAGGTTTCGGAGAAGAAGGTAAAGGAATGAGATTGGAAATGTCTTTTCATGTAGATTGATATTGGGGTAGAATTTTATGGGAGATCTATTTAAAGCACCTTTATGGCAGAAGATCCTTGCGCTGGCACTTGTTGCCAGTGTAGCGGCATGGGGATATTATAATTATTTTTACATGCCGAAAGTAACTGAGATAAAATCCTTAAAAAATACTCTGCGTACAGTTGAGCAAGAAATAGAACTCATCACTCCCCCCGAGGAAACGATCAAAGAAGGAATAGACATCAAAGAGCTCATCAGAAGAGAAATCGAGAGGCTTATGAAAAAGATCCCCACCGAACAGGAGGTTCCGTTCATAATCGACGAATTAATCTCCCGTGTCGGACGAGGGTTAAACATTGACTATAGACTAATTCAGCCTCAAGCGATTGCATCCGAAGGCAAATACAAAAGGCTTCCTCTAAAGATAAACTTCGTAAGCGATTACACTGATCTCCATCTATATATGAAGGAACTTAAAGCGCTTCCGGCCACAGTACGTATTGATAACCTCTCTCTGAATAAAAGTTCTGATCCTCCAAAGCTCATGGTAAATATGACGCTTTCCATATTTATCATGCCAGGTGGAAGGGTCACTAAAAAAGAAGAAGTTGCCAGGGTAAAAAAACCCTATCTCTTTGATCCTTTCTTCAAGCTCTTTGAGGTCGAGGTTGGAGAAAAGGGGAAAAAGAAGACACCTCTTGAACTTCAAGGAATCTGGAAGGGCAAGGAATATAAAGTCATTATAAATGATGAAGTGCTTGGTGTTGGGGGTTCGATTGCAGGGTATGAGTTAATCGAGATTAAGGAAAAAGAAATAACCCTATTAAAAGACAGCAAGAAATTTATTTTAAAATTAGAAGGAGGAAAATAAATATGCATCAATTAAAATTGCGGACAAAGGAGATTCTCACCATACTTCTGGCTATCCTTACAATATCTACAGTTGCATTTGCCTATCGCACACCGGCGGAGCGAGCACAGGCATATTATAAACAGGGGTATCTGTATTATCTGGAAAAAGACTATTGGGCGGCAACAGCTGAATACGATAAGGCCATCTCCCTCAATGCAGCATTAGCTAAGGCCTATTACTGGAAAGGGAAATGCTACTATGCCCTCGAGGAATACGATAGGGCAAAAGAGGTCATAATCAAGGCCATGAACTTATCGCCAAGGCTCGAGGATGGACCTTCCCTCCTGAAAAAGGTCGAGGCAGCGTCCAAAGTTAAACCTGCTGTCACGGTAACCAAGAAGCCTCAACCTCAACCCAAGCCTAAACCCTCCTCCGCTAAAGCTTCCCCCTCCGCTATCGCTACGGAGGACAAGCCGGAGGGCAAGCCTAAACCTGAGGAAGAGCTTCTCATATCCATGGATCTCAGAGCAGTAGAGATAAGTCACGCATTTAGACTTCTGGCAAAGGAAACCGGGCAAAACATTGTTATAAGCAAAGATGTGCATGGAAAAATCACCCTAACCTTACACGATGTAACAACACAGGAGGCATTTGACGCGATACTCAAAGCCGGCAATTGTACTTATGTGCGAGAAGGCAGCATTATAAGAATAATTCCAACGGGTGAGCCCAGAAGAATCCAGATACTCCCAGGAGGGCTTATAAACAAAACGTTTGCCATAAATTATGTGAAAGCCGAAGACATTGCCTCCACCCTTAAAAGTCTTCTGCCAGAAGGGACCAAGGTCATAACGACCCCGGGCTCAAACTACATCATAGTCGAAGGGTTCCAAGATGCCATAGATAAAGCCGATGGCATAATTGCTAACCTGGATACACCCCCTGAACAAGTAATGGTAGAAGCAAAAATTATTGAACTCAGTCAGAATGTAACATCAGCTTTGGGAATGAACCTTAAATATACGAATCCCTTAAACCCTAATGAAACTGTTCAAACCAAGGGACTGGCTGCTCCGCCAACAGCTACAACTGCTACAGGGCTATACTATTCAACAACAAGCCAAGACATGGACACATTGCTTGAAGCCCTGCAAACTAAAACAGGATATACCCTGCTTTCCACCCCAAAGGTGATGGCCTTAAATGGACAGGAAGCTAAGATAATAACTGGTCAGATGCTTGGCTATAAAGTAAAAACGATAACAGAAACAGGATTGATAGAAAGCGTGGAATTTTTGGATGTAGGAACCAAGCTTGTTTTCACGCCTCATATTAAAAGCGACGGTTATATAATGATGGAGATACATCCAGAGATAAGTGAAGGCAGTATCGTAAATGATCTGCCTCAGACACAATCCACTGAAACCACAACACAGCCTCTTGTAAAAGATGGCGACACAATTGTCATTGGAGGACTAATGAAGGATATAACTCAGAAGGTAAATAAAGGAATTCCATTTCTGTCGGAGATTCCATTCATTGGTGTGCCTTTCCGGCGTGTTGAGCTGATCACTGAGAAAAGGGAAATCCTGGTTTTGATTTCGCCTCATATTGTCACAGCCAAGCTCATAGAAGAACTGGTCCCTGAAGCTGAGCAGCTGGAAAAGCGAAGAAAAGACGAACGTTACGACTCGCCATTAGATTTGATAATGTAACTATCTTGTCTGATATAGAATGAAAAAACTGATTCTTTTTATAGTTATCCTATCGCTCTCTTTCATCCTCGGCTGCGGCCAGGCAGGGCTTATAACCGGAACTCCGTCAAAGATTGTTATAGAACCAAGCACGGCAACCATGCCCACTTACACAACCGGTCAATTCATAGCCAAAGCTTATGATGCAAATAATAATGAAATCTATTTTAACCCGACGTCGTGGACTGTCGCCCCTTCCAACTTTGGCGTTGTCGAAAGCACCGGAAGAACAGCGGAGTTTACGCCAACAGGGGTTGGAACTGGAGAACTCCATTGCATATACAGTGCTGTACAAGGAACTGCAACTATAACCGCTACAGTCGGAGTTATTTCTGTAATAACCGTAACCCCAAATCCAAAAACGGTATCAAAGGGTTCAACCCATACGTTCACGGCTACTGCAGAAGATGAAAGCGGAAATGTCATAACAATGATCATCCCAACCTGGGAGGTCCTTGGAGGAATTGGAACCATTGAAGCTCTTACAGGAAATGAAGCCATGTTCTATGCGGATACTGTGGGATCTGGCACAGTGAGGGCCTACTTCCAGGATAAAGTGGGATATGCAGATGTAACAGTAAGCGGAACAACTCACACGGTGTCGACTGAAGCAAATACGGATGTATACGTTGATCGCGCCAATTCTGGCACAAATTACTCTGGCGACAACTATTTGAAAGTAGGCGGGATACATTCCACAACGGGCACATGGGAAGCATTAATAAAATTTGATATAAGCTCTCTTGGAATACCAACTAACGCCGCTGTCAATTCAGCAATAATATCTTTGAATGTAATTCAGTATTCCGGTACACTTCAAGTTGCGCTTTATCAGGTAACTGGAGCCTGGACAGAGGGTGCGGTCACTTGGGGAAGTAAACC
>JAUWWO010000133.1 GCA_030616825.1 Candidatus Margulisiibacteriota bacterium
ACTTGGCGTTCTTAGGGTAGCTCATGCACAGGGGAAGGTGAAGATGGTTTTTGTCCCGGAGACCCGGCCAAGGCTTCAGGGAGCAAAACTTACATGTTTTGAATTACAAAGGGAGGGCATACCACTGACCCTTATCACTGACAATATGGTAGGGGCTCTGATGAAAGAGGGAAGCATCGATCTTGTTATAGTTGGAGCGGACAGGATTGCGGCAAATGGGGATGTGGCAAATAAGGTGGGAACTTATGTCTTAGCAGTACTTGCCAAGGAACACGGCATTCCATTCTATGTTGCCGCTCCTCTTTCAACAATAGATCTGAACTCTAGCTTTGGAGGCGATATACCAATAGAGGAAAGGTCACCAGAGGAGGTGACAACCATCGAAGGAAGGATCATCAGTCCCAAAGGGGTGACAGTGCGGAACCCTTCTTTTGATATAACTCCTCGCCAGTACATTAATGCAATAATTACCGAGAATGCAATATTGAGGCCTCCTTATAGGGAGAACATTAAAGCTGCCTTGAGGAAAAGAACTTATGCCAGAAACAGTTAGTGATCTCATAGAAAAGATCAGATCATATAGTCCGAAGGCCGATGTTGGCGTAGTTGAGAAGGTCTTTGAATATGCATCGAAAGTACACAAAGGACAGAAAAGACTTTCCGGTGACCCATTTATTACTCATCCGCTTGCCGTGGCTATGGTCCTGGCTGATCTGGAACAGGATCCAACCACCATTGCTGCTGCAATTCTTCATGACACGATCGAAGACGGAGGTCTTACCCAAGAGGTTCTTGCACGGGATTTCTCCGGGGAGATTGCGAATCTTGTAGAGGGCGTCACAAAATTGGGACAGCTGACCTATGAGTCCAGAGAGGAACGTCAGGCAGAGAATTTTCGCAAGATGTTTCTGGCCATGGGTGAGGACATAAGGATAATCATAATAAAGCTTGCTGATCGCCTTCATAATATGCAGACCCTTGAATTTTTGCCACCCCTCAAACAGAAGGAAACCTCAACTGAAACTCGGGAAATATTTGCTCCCCTTGCTCACAGACTTGGAATGTGGAGACTTAAGTGGGAGCTTGAAGATCTGGCCTTTAGATTCCTTGAACCAGACAAATTTAAGGAGATAAAAGATAGGGTTACCGAGAAGAGGGAAGAACGGGAGGCGTACATCTCAGATTTCATAGAAGACTTAAAAGCTACCTTGGGAAAGGTAGAAATAGCTGCCCAGATCCATGGACGGGCAAAACACTTCTACAGTATATACAAGAAAATGATAGATCAAAATCTTCAGTTTGATGAAGTTTATGATCTCATAGCTGTGAGGATCATTGTTGACTCGGTCAAAGAATGTTACGCAATCCTAGGTGTTATACATGCTTCATGGAAGCCCATACCTGGCAGATTCAGGGATTACATAGCAATGCCAAAATCAAATGGATATCAATCGCTTCACACAACGGTCATTGGACCAGGAGGTCGGCCGGTTGAGATACAGATAAGGACGAAGGAAATGCATCGAGTTTCAGAATATGGTATTGCTTCACACTGGAGGTATAAAGAAGGGCGAACCGATAAAGAGTTGGATTTAAAGATGACCTGGCTCCGGCATATGCTCGACTGGCAGACGGAGCTTAAAGACGCAAAAGACTTCATGGAGAGCTTAAAAATTGACCTTTTTGCAGATGAGGTCTTTGTTTTCACTCCAAAGGGTGCGGTCTTTGGGCTTTCTGTTGGAGCAACGCCAGTGGATTTTGCATATCGAGTTCATACAGAGGTTGGACACAGGTGTATGGGTTCTAGGGTCAATGGCCGAATAGTGCCACTGAGTTATAAGCTGGGGAACGGAGATATAGTTGAGATAATCACGAGTAAAACGGACAGTCCAAAACTGGACTGGTTGAACTTTGTCCGGACGCCTACAGCCAGAACAAAAATAAAAGGCTGGTTCAAAAAGCAGAAAAGAGAGGATAACATTGAGCACGGAAGAGGTGCTTTAAAGAATGAACTTAAAAAACTTCAGCTTAATCCTGGAGAAGTGTTAAAGGAGGAAAACGTCTCTCACCTTGTCAAAGAATATGGGTTTGCCTTTCCCGAAGAGCTCTTTTCAGCGATTGGATACGGAGAGATATCGGCTTATCAGGCTGCAAAAAGGGTAAGAGCAGCCTGGCAGAGGAAGCACGGGGTTCCTCCTATTGAAGAAGAAGAGTTTCTAGGGAAACTTGCTCCAAGAAAGCCCGTGAAGAAGGCAAAATATGGAGTGAGAGTGGCGGGGCACGAGGGGGTGCTCGTTAGATTTTCTCGTTGCTGCAGGCCCCTGCCAGGGGATGATATAATTGGATTCATTACAAAAGGGAGGGGTGTTTCCATACATAAAAGTGACTGTCCAAACATAACAAGCGTTGAACTTCCCAAAGCACGTATGGTGGTTATGGAATGGATTCCAGGCGCAGATGTTATTTACCCCGTGGAGATCGAGGTAGAGGCCTTTGACAGAGTAGGTGTTTTAAAAGACATACTTGAGAAGATCGTGGAGACAAAGACCAATGTGTCTGCCGCAAACGTAAGGACCAAACGTGGCA
>JAUWWO010000058.1 GCA_030616825.1 Candidatus Margulisiibacteriota bacterium
CCTACCACCAAGGATGCAATAATAAAGCCAAGGAGATACCCTCCTGTAGGTCCTAAAAAGTGCAAAACTCCTCCTGCAGCCCCAGCGAAAATAGGCAATCCAGTTAAACCAAAAATTACATAGCCTCCCTGACTGATGGCCCCTAACTTCCTTCCGAGGACCGCTCCAGCAAGGAGCACAAAAAACGTCTGCAGGGTAATAGGAACCGGGGTAAATGGCAAAGGCACTCTAATAAAAGCACCTGCAGCAGTTGCGGCAATAAATCCAAATACCCCAATCACAGCACAGGTCGCTTTCGAAAGCACTATTTCCTTCTTACCCACTTTATACAATCTAGTCAAAACACCTGCATAAGCCATATGATTTTGCCTCCTTTAGGTAAATTTCCATGAATGATATATCATTTCTTGAAAAATGTAAACTTAGGTCTATCCCAGCATAATCATTGCCAGGATCATAACTAACATTCCCAAGATTAGTCCCCCAGTAACCAGATGCGCTTCCCCGTATTCATGCGCCGCAGGGAGGAGCTCATCAAAGCTTATGTAGACCATGACACCAGCAACAAACGCAAGCACAGAAGACAAGAGGATCTGAGACAAAAACGGCATAAGTATAACGGCCCCGATAACTGCGCCAACCGGCTCAACCAAGCCGGAGAAAAACGAATAGAAGAAAGCCTTCCTCTTATCGTGTGTTGCACAAAAAATAGGAACAGAAACAGATATACCTTCAGGGATATTATGAATGGCAATCGCCAGAGCTATAAGTATCCCTGTTTGAATCGAGTGCAAAGACGCAGCAAACACGGCAAACCCTTCCGGAAAATTGTGGATAGCAATACCAAGCGCTGTAAGAATGCCGATCTTCATAAGAGAGGGATTCTTGCATTCAATGTTTTCAGCAATATAATCATGAGGGATAGAAATATCTATAAGAAGGATAAACAATATTCCAAGAAAGAAGTAAACACTAGCGCCCATAAGGCCTATCGTTTTTATGGCACACGGAAATAACTCAAGGAACGAAATTGCTATCATGACTCCGGCAGAGAACCCAAGCGTCATACCCAGGACCTTTGAGGATGGGCTCTTCATGAAAAAGGCTATTCCGCCACCTATAGCAGTTGAAAGTCCGGCCAATAAGGAAAGGAGCAATCCATACCAAATAAGAGAATTCATAATATACACCTTTTAAGTTTTAACTTGACCTGTCTTTTTCTCTATTGTTTGAAGTAGTGAATCAAATGACTTCTCAAAAGCTTTAACACCATCGTCTAATAGTTTTGCGCAAACATCATTAATATCTATATCATATTTCTTCAGGTCAGCAATCACCTGACGTGCTTCCTCTACATTTTCAATTAAAGTCTGCTTAACTTTCCCATGATCTAAAAATGCCCTCCAGGATACCTCTGGAACTGTATTTACCGTATCCTTCCCGATGAGCTCGTCCACGTATTTTACGTCACTATACGACGGGTTCTTAGTACTTGTGCTTCCCCAGAGCACCCTCTGGACCCGTGCGCCTTTTTTAAATAACTCGATCCAGTCGGAACGCGAAAAGATCTTTAAATATTCATGATAGATCAGCTTCGAGCTAGCCACGGCAGCTCTGCCCTTTAATGCTTCAAGTGTCTTATCGGACTTTTTAGCAAGTTTCTCGTCGACCAGCTTATCGGTTAACGTGTCAATACGGCTCACAAAGACCGAGGCAACAGAAGCAATCTTGCGAGGGTCGCCACCAGCTCGAACAAACTCCTTGAGCCCATCGATAAAAGCATTCGCGGTGTTTACATACTGTCCCAGAGAAAAGATCAAAGTCACATTGACATTGATCCCTTCAGAGATGAGCTCTCTTACCGCTTCGAAACCTTCTTTAGTCGAAGGTATCTTAAACATGATGTTTGGACGCGCTACCTTTCTAGCTAGCCTTCCTGCTTCCTCAACGCTTTCTTTTGTCTTATGTGCAAGATGTGGATTAACCTCCAAACTAACGTAACCATCCAACCCATCTGTGGCTTCATAAATTCCCCGGAAGTTATCAGCAGCATCCTGAACATCCTTGACAGTTAGGTCGTCATAAATCTCAAAAGTCGATTTCCCCTTCATACCTTTAATCGCCACATCATAATCAGTGCTCCCTGAGATTGCCTTATCAAAAATAGTCGGATTGGATGTCATCCCAGAAAGTCCTAGTGCTATCATTTTCTTAAGTTCCCCGGACTCAATTAAACTGCGGTTTATGTTGTCAAACCAGATGCTCTGACCAAGTTCTCTTAATCGTTTTACTACATTAGATTCGCTCATTCTTCCCTCTCCGGCTCTTTGAAATTTCAAGGTATTTTATCACATTTTAATCTCGTTGTCCTATCATATAGATTACTATAAAAATTTCTGTTATCATATGAATGTAAGGAGGCAACCGATGAAAAAAGAAACTATAGTCCTTGGAAGCGATCACGCTGGCTTCAAGCTGAAGGAATATGTAAAAGGAATAGTGTTAAAGAAAAAACACAAAGTGGAGGACTTGGGCTCATATGACGAAGAACGGGTGGACTATCCGGATTATGCCGAAAAAGTCGCCTTAGCTGTTGCCAGGGGAAAAAACAAAAAAGGGATTCTATGCTGTGCCACGGGAATAGGTATTTCTATATCTGCAAACAAAATCCCTGGGGTACGCGCTGCACTGGTTAGAACTCCCCTTGACGCAAAGATGAGCAGAGCACACAATGACGCGAATATCCTGGTTCTTGGGGGAAGACCTTTTAATAGGAACAAAGTTAAACGGATATTGAATGTCTGGTTGAAAACGAAGTTTGCTGGTGGAAGACATAAGCGTAGAGTTAATAAGATTATTAAGCTGGATAAGAAGTACTCAAAGAAGCTTTAAAAAGACCTTATAATTCTCCCTCGGATTTCCCTTAAATATTGCACTCCCAATATCTATCTGTTCAATCCCAGCAGAGACGATTTCCTTGAAGTTGTCCAGCTTAACTCCTCCATCGAGTGAGAGGATGAAATTCTTTTCCATTTTACTGATTTCTCTGGCTTTATCAAGAACCTTAGGAATAAATGGGGCCCCGTAGAAGCCGGGATTAACAGCCATAAGGAGGAGCATATCTATTTTTGGAAAAAACGGCTCTACGGAAGCAACGGGCGTTACCGGATTAATTGCAATTCCAGGAGAAATGTCCATTTCCCTAAGTTCTTTAATAAACTTTTCTATGTCAGCGTTATTGGTGTTGGCCTCGTAGTGGAAAATTATCCTTTTTGCCCCTGCTTCCTTAAACCTTTTAAAATAAGTCTCGGGGGAATTTACCATCAAATGCACTTCGAGATAGAGATTGGTTTTAATCTTTTTCAAATCCCTGCTCTTGATGCTTGTAGAAGCCACGAATTTCTTATCCATGATATCGATCTGGGCAATATCCGTAAACTGCTCCGCCTGTCTGATCTTAACTTCCAGATCAGCAGGATCATTCGTTAATATTGCAGGGACTATCTTCATCACACCGTCTCCTTTTGGAGGGCAAAGACCTAGATCATTAAACTTAATATTTTTTCTTCAGTCTTACTTTGGTTATCCGCTCTGGCTTCAATCGAACTGTCTTTCCTTGTACATTAACGCTGACGGTTTTATTCTTTGCAGCCAGGAGCTGAAGGGCGATGCTCTTGTGAGTTATCTTTATTCCTAAAAGATTACCCTGCCAAAGACATCTGAACCTGAGCTCCTGCCATTTTTTAGGGAGCCATGGATCAAAACTTAAAGTACCAAGACGCACCTTCATCCCTGCAAAACCATGAATGACGGTCATCCAGGTTCCGCCAGTGGCTGCGCCATGAATTCCCCTGTGCGTGTTTCTGTTTGCATCCATAAGATCTATGTAAGAGGTCTTCAAAAAGTAATTGTAAGCTTTTTTGTGATCACCCACTTCTAAACCCATAATTGCATGTATACACGCGGAAAGGGAGGATTTGTGCATTGTGCGTGGTTCATAATACATATAGTTTTTCTTCTTCAACTCAGAAGAAAAACGATCCAAGAACAAATAAAGCAACAACACGACATCTGCTTGCTTTATTAGTTGGGTTCTATGAAGATTAGATTTATCCACGCCTCTCGGAAACTCTGGCATGCCATGTTTATCATGTTTATGAACCACATGATCTTCAAGAGTAAAATATCCTTCAAATTGTTCAATAAGTTCAGTCTTTTGGTCATAGGGGAAAAACAAGCTTTTTGAAATCACCTTCATCCTTTCGATTTCTTTTTCCTTCAATTTAATCTTCTTCATCAAAGTATCAAATAATTCTGGGGCATCCTTTTTCATCTTTTTGTACAAACTTTCCGCATAAGAAAGATTCCACATCGCCAGATAATTTGTAAAAGCATTGTTATCCACATGTTCATGAAATTCATTAGGACCAATGGTTTTTCTTATCTCATAACGATCACGTCTTTTCTCAACCCGGGACAGCCAGAACCTCGCAGTCTGAAATATGATCTCGGCTCCAAAGCTATAAAGAAAGTCATAGTCCCCGGTAATATCAACATATTTGTATACTCCATAGGCAACGTCGGAGACGATGTGATGTTCTTCCTCGCTGGTAAAGATTTTATCCCGCGTTCCATCTGCCCGAATTCCAAAACCTGGAGTTGTCTCAATTCCATCTCCAGCGCTCTCCCAGGCGAACTTTGCACCCTGGTAACCCATAGCCTTTGCGTTTTCAATAGCCCCCTTCATCGTGTAATAACGATACATTAAGAGGTTTCTTGCATCTCCCGAAAAATTATAAATGTAGAAGGGCAGGATAAAAATCTCCGTGTCCCAAAAAGTGTGTCCCTTGTATCCTTCACCAGTTAAAAACTTTGCTCCAATGCTTACCGTTGGATCATGGTGTGGTTTTACGGTGATCAGATGATAGAGGTTAAAACGAATGCCCTTTTGCGCCTTACGATCCCCCTTGATCTGGATATCAACGTTATCCCATTCTTTCTTTCTCCATTGCAAATGCTTTCCCAGGTTATAATCAAGGCCATCATGAA
>JAUWWO010000070.1 GCA_030616825.1 Candidatus Margulisiibacteriota bacterium
CATTCGTAAGGAACAGCGTAAAGATAAGAATGGGGTGGCATGGTTTGATGAAATGCAGTGTCAAAAACCGCGATGTGAGGGATGTCTGGCATTAGTGCTTTTGCTGCTTCAATACCGGCGATGTTGTGTGGGTTGTGGAGGGGTGCTAAGTCCTGAACGTTCTTTATAGTATTAAGCACCTCGTTATTAATCAGTGTGGATTGATGAAACTTCTCTCCGCCGTGAACGACTCTATGTCCCACTGCTGATATAGAGTTTAAATCGGCAATCACGCCGACCTTTGGATCGGTAAGGGTTTTTACTATGAGTTTAAGGGCTACTTCGTGGTTTGGGCAGTCTTCAACAGCTTTGTATATATCTTTTCCGGGTTCTTCATGCTGAATGAAGGATCCGGGGATGCCGATTCGCTCAACGATCCCCTTGGTGACCCTTTTCCTCTCCGTCCAGTCATATAATTGGTATTTTATAGATGAGCTTCCGCAGTTTAATGCACGGATTTTCATTGTTTCTTTGTTTCTTCTTTAAGTATTTCAAGTTTGAACCCAGTAGTCTTGTGTACCTTGCCACTTGAGTCCACAATTAGACCTTCGACATTTTCAAGAGTTCTGAGCAGCCGCATGCCTCTCCATGGCCCCATCACAAAGACAGAAGTAGAAAGAATGTCCGCGATTGTTGCATCCCCAGCAATGATCGTAACGCTCTGGCAAGAAGACGCTGGATATCCTGTTCTTGGATCAAAGATATGATGATATCTTTTTCCTTCTATCTCTACATATTGTTCGTAGTCTCCAGATGTAGAGACCGCCTGTCCTGGAGCAAGGGTTATGGTGCCCAGGAGTTTTTCTGGATCCCTTGGAGATCTTATTCCTACCCTCCAGGGCTCTCCATCTGGCTTTGTCCCAATACAGGTGATACTGCTTCCAGAAGATATCAAACCACTTTTGATGCCTTTGGAGACCAGCATGCTTCGGCCAATTGCTAATACATACCCTTTTCCAACCCCACCCAGATTTATTTTCATTCCGCGTTTTAACAGTTTAATTGTTTCGATTTCTGGATCGATCTCGATTTTCCGGTAATCTACTAGCTTCAAGGTTTCCTTTATTTGAGAAGAACTTGGGGGAGTAAAAGTATCCTTTCCCTTAAAGTTCCAAAGCTCGATAAGTGGCCCAATAGTTATGTCAAATGTGTTCCCCATGGATTTTGAGAGCTTAATTGATCTATAGATGACATCAAAGGTGTTGCGGCTCACTGCCACTGAGGCGATGCCGGCCATGCTGTTTACTAGGCCGATCTCGCTTTTCGTATCGTGTGCGTTTATAAGTTTTGCCATGCGTTCCATAGCCTGTAGTGCTTGTTTTGAAGCAGAGCGAGCATCCTTGCCATATGCCTTTATCTCAACTGTGGTGCCCATAAGGGCTCTTTTCTGATGGGCTCTGAATGAGGTTCTAATTTGTACGACTTTAAACATTTTCCATATCGCAAAGATGATAGCCAGTGAGATGGTTATAATTACAATGAATTTTAGGGCCACCTTTAGCGGCCGATAAGGATCGTACCCTGGAAGTTCTGGTTGAGCTTCAAACTTTGGAAAGGATTCTGCCATAAAGATTCCTCCACTGTTCTATGCGAGGCTAAACGATGAAAGACATAAAACCTGGAGTATGATATAATATTCCGAACATAAAATCAAGGAGCTTGAGACGTGAATAAAGGTTCTGCAATGCAGCGAAAAGACCTCCTGGGGCTGAAGGATATTACAGTTCCCGAGATGGAGGGAGTATTTGGTACTGCGGAGTCGATGAAGGAGGTTTTCGAGCGTCCTGTTCGAAAGGTGCCAGCGCTTGTGGGCAAGACTGTGGCCACTCTCTTTTATGAGTCAAGTACCCGTACCCGGACATCCTTTGATATGGCTGCAAAGATGCTTTCGGCAGGCACAACTAACGTTGCAGCATCCACAAGCAGTGTAGTGAAAGGTGAAACTTTAATTGATACAGCGCGGACTATTGAGGTCATGGGGGTTGATGCTATAGTTATCAGGCATTCAATGGCAGGGGCCCCGCACCTTGTAGCTCAGAACGTTTCCGTTTCTGTTATAAATGCAGGTGATGGGTTCAATGAACATCCGACTCAAGGGTTACTGGATATCTTTACCATGCGGGAGCGGAAGGGGTCTCTTCGAGGAAAAAAGGTGACCATAGTTGGGGATATTGCTCACAGCCGTGTTGCACGCTCCAATATCTGGGGTTTGACCAAGCTTGGAGCAAAGGTTACGGTTGTAGGGCCACCCACACTAATGCCGGTTGGCATTGAAGAGATGGGGGTTAAGGTTTCTTTTGACCTTGCTTCTGCCATAGAGGGTGCGGACTTTATAAATGTGCTCCGGATTCAACTAGAACGTCAGGAAGCTGGGCTTTTCCCAAGCATTGAGGAATACATAAAACTTTATGGGATAAATTCACAAAGGTTAAAGCGAGCTTCAAAGGATGTTGTGGTTATGCATCCAGGGCCGATAAACAGGGGCATAGAGCTTTCTTCTGATGTAGCTGATGGGCCGTTTAATGTGATACTGGATCAGGTTACAAATGGTGTGGCCATAAGGATGGCCATACTGTTTTTACTCTTAGGTGGGAGCGAAGAATCGAATAA
Organism: Candidatus Margulisiibacteriota bacterium; assembly: GCA_030616825.1. The sequence goes on from JAUWWO010000070.1 coordinate 2,650, forward strand.
TAGCGCAACATAACCTCCTTATTCCTCAAGGTATATTCAAGTGAAGAAACGAGCTAAGATAATCATCAAAGGCATTGTCAAGGGTGTTGGCTATAGACCTTTTGTTTATAACCTTGCAACCTCACTTGGTATCTACGGCTATGTTCAGAATAGTAATTTCGGAGTGTGCCTTGATGTGGAATCCGAAAGTAGCAAGTTATCCAGATTTGTAAAACAGCTAAAAACAAAACATCCCCCAAGAGCCTTTATAACTAAGATAGATATAAAAAAATTGAACCCCTGTGGCTACACTGATTTTACTGTTCGCAAAAGCTTAAAGGAAAAACACAAATCTGTGCTTGTTAGTCCGGACTTATCCACTTGCAATGACTGCTTAGAAGATTTTTGTAACCCAAGAAATAGAAGATATAAATATCCGTTTATAACTTGTACTAACTGTGGTCCCAGGTTTTCCATAGTCTTTGACACCCCTTATGACCGAGAAAGGACCTCGATGAAGAGATTTGGAATGTGTAAGAGCTGCCATTCAGAATATCGAGATCCGGAAAGCAGAAGGTTTCATACAGAGACAAACTCATGTGGTCCATGCGGGCCAAAGTTAAAGTTATACAAGCGTGGGCAGCTTTCAAAATCCAAGGACCCTATTGCTGAGGTAGTAAAATTGGTCAAAAAAGGCGAAATTGTTGCTGTAAAAGGGCTTGGTGGTTTTCATCTTGTCTGCGATGCAACAAAAGAGGGGGCAGTAGCTCGCTTGCGTGCCGCAAAAGGACGGGACAGGAAGCCATTTGCAATAATGTGCCCTGACACCAAAACAGTCTCGAGGTTCTGTTACATTGACAAAGAAGAAAGAAGACTTCTACAGAGCCCTGGATGTCCAATTGTTCTGCTGAGAAAGAAATTTAGCTCTAAATCTTATCCGAATATCTCAGAGTTTGTAGCTCCTCATAACAGATACTTAGGTGTTATGCTTCCTTATACTCCGGTTCATCATCTGCTCATGCGGGCAGGGCTTAAGGCCATTGTGGCCACGTCTGGTAATCTCTCTGAGGAACCGATCACATCAAACCTGGATGAGGCAAAAGCTAAACTCATAAACATTACAGATCATTTTCTCGATCATGATCGCGAGATTCACACACGAATTGATGATTCTGTTGTGCGCATTGCTCTGGGAAAGAGAGCAACGATAAGACGAGCTCGAGGATATGTGCCCATACCGATTATGATAAACGGAGATGGGCAAAAGGTTCTTGCTGTAGGTGCTGAACTTAAGAATACATTCTGTTTAGTAAAGGGAGACCAGGCTTTTGTATCTCAGCACATAGGTGATCTTAGCACTGTCTCATCTTATGAGAATTTTGGCAATACGATTGAGTATTTCAAAAAGGTGTTTCAAATAAAGCCTATGGTAATAGCGCATGATCTCCATCCTGATTATCTTTCAACACGATATGCACGGGATTTGATTAAAAAGGGACTAAAATTGGTAGCCGTCCAGCATCATCATGCTCATATTGCTAGCTGTATGGCTGAGAACGGCGTTGATGAAGGGGTGATCGGTGTTTCTTTTGATGGGATGGGGATGGGTTCGGATGGCAGTATATGGGGTGCAGAGTTTTTGATTGCTGATTATACTGGTTTTGAAAGATTTGCACATCTAAAATACATACCCCTTCCTGGTGGCGATAAGGCTTCGATAGAACCCTGGAGGATGGCCATAAGTTATCTGTACTCAGTTTTTGGCAAGCATTTAATAACACTTAAACATCTTCCAATTTTGAAAGATATAAGCACAGATGATATAAATTTAGTTATTTCCATGATCGAAAAGAAGATAAACTCACCCGCTGCCTCAAGCATGGGACGATTTTTTGATGCTGTTTCAGCAATTCTC
>JAUWWO010000048.1 GCA_030616825.1 Candidatus Margulisiibacteriota bacterium
CGGAAAAGATGTAGCAATTTTCTTCTCTTATCTCGACGAATATTTCAGCTTCAGGATTATCCAAGTTAACTTTAAGATGAGGATGGTCCCCTAGGATCCTTTCTCCAAGATATGCTGCTACTTCATGTGACGACTCGATGTGCTTGCCGGTTCGTTTTAGGCGCAGGGCAAATGTTTTTTTGCCTTTGAGAAGCTCCTGGCTGAATTTCAAAACGTTTTCTGCGAGGTCATCTATTTTGCACGTTAAAGCTTTAGAAAATGAAGAGACACCCTGAATTCCCTTAAGTATTTCATCTGCTTTGGAGTTGTCAGTTTCAAGGAAGAATCTTCCTCTTTCTTTTGTGATCTTGCACGGCCCAATTCCTGCTTTGATGTTCTTTTCCAGGATGTCTTCGTGCTTGGCGAAGCCTGCAAGTGACCCTGGTTCATAAAAGCGAATTATGTATAACATTCTGGCCATGATATTTTTCAATAAGTCAGCAACGAGTAAATAACTAGATTTTGATCCTGCTGAATTCTATCTTTTTTTTATCTGTATCTACGATAGCATAATTACCGTATTTAATTGCCCCAGGGTTGATAACAAGGGTGTCTCAGATTATATCTTTTCCTTGACAGTTATGAGCATGTCCGCAGAAGGCGAATTTTGGTGTGAGGGACTTGATTAATTCGTTTACAATATTGCTTCCTTTGTGACTGCCGCCCTCAAGGTCGAGTTTGCTCACTGGCGGAGTATGAAGCAACAGGATTTTGTCGTGTTCTTCATGAGCAAGATTACCCAGGTGATATTTTGCTTCCCAGGCGGGATATTGGAGCACAAAGAACTCCTCTTTTTCAGCTTGGGTGAGCTCTCCTCCGAACCCGCCAATGACGAAGTTTCTTCCAATTCTAATATGTCTTCCATGGACTGAGATTATGTTTTCATGGACCGTTTCGGCTTCCATCATGATTTTGAAATACCTCTCAGCAGGAGCGTCCATATTTCCGGGAATTGTTACAGCAGGGATTCGGAAGGAGTTGAGCCATTCGTAGAATTTGAAATAAAGTTCGAGATCGACCTTTTCTTCAGCTTTAATCGATTTGAGGTCCTTGTTTGGGGGCCGGCCTTCAGTTTTTGCTTTAAGCCACTCATCCCCGCGGGCACTTCCTTTGACGATATCCCCTGTAAAGACTATAAGATCGGGTTGGATCTCTTTAATCCTTTTACCCGTTTTTCCAAGAACGTCGACACTTCCATGGAAGTCCGAGATGGAAAGTATTATCATTTTTGTCTCCTCAGGGGTTTTTGTTATCCCATTACTTTAAAGATTTCGTTACTCATTGAATCTGTATTTTATTATCTCCGGATCGGCCTCTTCTACATTGATCATGTTGTAAGGAAAAAATACATTTGTGTCTGTTTCCCTGATGGTCATGTCCGAGAGCTTGAGTTCTAGATGCACGTCTGCAGGGATGACCTTGAGAGCAGTGTCCGGGGTAGACATTGGCTGTGCCCAGTTTTCAATGATTTTGCTTATGATCTCTCTTCTTCCCTTAAACTCCTCTCCAAACTCGGTAAGTATTGCAAGGGTAGGTTTCCCAAGTCTTGCTTCCTTTAAGAGATTTATACAGCCGCACATCCCAAGGTGCTGGGAAAGAAATTTGCCTTCCTCCTTCTCCATAGAACCGATGTTTAAAAGTATTATTTGAGAATCCGAATATTGTTTTCCCAATGCTGGTTCGTATCTTGTATCTCCTGTGATACCAATGCAAATGGGGCCTGCGTCCTTTTCCTTGATCCTGGTCTCTAATACTACTCCAATGGAAGACTCCTGATTCGTCCACATCTCGGTATGATATGCCTGTTTAATGTGGAGGTTGAAGCCATACTTTTCCATGGTTGCTGAGTGATCGATCTCCGTCACGGTGCTTCCAGGTACAAGTAGTTTAAAGTTTATTTCCTTTTCACCATAAGGATCGATTGCAGACAGTGCCCCTTGAAATTTCAGCATGACCCCCGGTGAACCAAAGATGTCAATAGTCTTTGATTTCTTTTCTAAATTGTGGTCGTTGTACTTAGCGAGAAGTGAGAGAATCGATTCCACGGATTGAGTATGGTCGTCATGGTCGTGGGTGATGATGATCGCGTCGATATCAGCTATTCCAAGGCCCAGGTCTCTAAAGATATCAAAGAAGTCATAGCCAGGATCAATAGCTATTCCCTTGGTTACGCCGGCTGCATTTTTAAGCGTCAAAAAATATCCTCCGCCCTGGCTTATGCCTCGCGAGAAGAGCGGACTTGAAGAATTCCACTTATGGATGGTTCGAAGGACGTATGCGCCAACTAATCTTTCAACGACCCTTGGGACATTTAGATCCTTTACGAGTTTCTCCTGATTTTTGGCTATTGTTTCCTTTGTTGGAAATATCGTCTCCTCCATGTAGGCGATGGCTCTCGTTGCAGGTGAGTCGAAGTTTTTAATAACCAGGTCTTCCTCCCTGGCGATCTTGAAGTCTTCATAAGCTTGCTTGTATCTGCCCTGGAGGAATCGCACCACCCCGCGGTTATAAGCAGAGGCACCATAATGCATACGTTTTGACTTGGCTCTCCCGATAGTGACATCGTAGATTGATTCTGCTTCTTCGTACAGATTATCGTCCAGGCATATGAAGCCAATCATGTCCCATGGAGATCTGTAGCCTTCGGTTGAGACGTGAGTTACAGGGTGGATGTCCCGTACATCAAATGGGATCTTTTCTAATACTTTTTTGATTGTGGAGAGATTCTCTTTGATCCAGTTTTTTCTGTGTTGATGAGAGAGCCTGGTTAAGATCTGCCAGGTATCTACGTTTTCCGGATCAAGAGGGATATTGGTGAGCTCATTCATACAGACTATTCCTGGCTTAATTTTGCCATATCAATAGATGATTTTATTCAACGGATATTCAACTATTCCCTGTGCTCCTGCCCGCTTCAGTTTCGGCATCAATTCCCTGACTGCTTTTTCATCTATAATTGTGTCTACATCAACCCAGTTCTCATCTGAAAGTTTAGAAACAGTAGGTTTTTGAAGTGCGGGAAGGAGTTCCAAAACTCCCTGGAGCTTGTTTAATGGAACGTTCATTTTGAGCCCAACTTTTTCCTCTGCCATGAGAGCCCCTTTAAGAAGCATCAAGATGTTCTCCATCTTTTGTTTTTTCCATGGGTCGGCGACCGACTTTTTGTTTGCCATAAAAACAGTTATGGATTCAAGAACAGTGTCGATTATCCTTAGATTATTGGCTCGAAGCGATGCCCCGGTTTCAGTAAGTTCGACGATGGCATCAGCAAGCTCCGGTGGCTTTGCTTCTGTAGCCCCCCAGGAAAATTCAACTGTTGCGGTTACTTTATTGTTTTTTAAGTAATCTTTTGTAACATTAACAAGCTCTGTGGCAATTCGCTTTCCTTCCAGGTCTTTAGCACTTTTTATTTTTGAATCATTTGGCACTGCCAGAACCCATCTTACCTTGCGCAGTCCTTTTTTGGCATACATAAGTTCACCAAGCGTTTTCACGTCGGACTTACTCTCGGTGATCCAATCAGTGCCTGTTATGCCGCTATCAAGCGCTCCCTGTTCTACATATCGGCCCATCTCCTGTGCGCGGACGAGCATGATCTCAAGCTCTTCATCCTCTACATCGGGAAAGTAGGTTCTCTCTGTTCCCCCTATGGAGAATCCTGCCTTTCTCATGAGGTCTAAAGTTTTTTTCTCTAAACTTCCTTTTGGAAGCCCTAACTTTAATAATTTCTTAGTCATAAATTGCTCCTTTCGTGATGTAATTTTATCATCAAATGCGATTAAGGGCAAGGAACCTAGCGTTAACCGTAGAACTTGAAGGCGTGTGCTTATTCTGATATCATCTAGACAGGTATAACCGTCAGATTCTTGTTCTTATGGAGGAATTTATATGAAAGAATTTATAACGATCAAAGAATTAGTTGAGCGAAGCGCCTCTCGGTTCAAGGATGACGTTGCCTTCCAGATGAAGAGAGACGGCTCCTACAAGAAGTGGAAGTATGGGGAAGTTGCCGAGATGGTGGAAAATCTTTCTGCGAGGCTCTCCTCTCTGGGGATCACCCATGGCGACAGAGTTGCGGTGTTATCTGAGAATCGACCTGAATGGACTATATCGTATCTTGCTATTGCCTCCATTGGCGCTTCCGTGGTTCCCCTTGATGCGCTTCTTCTAGCACCCGATCATGTTAACCTCCTTAAGGACTCCGGTTCAAAGGGAATAATCGTTTCCGAGAGATTTTTAGAAGAGATCAAGTTGCGGAAGATGGAACTTCCAGAGCTTGAATTCATTGTCTGCATGGACTTTGAAGAAGAGAAGGATGAAATTTTATCCTTTGTTGAACTTGCAGGAAAGGGAGGAGAGGCTAAATCCGAAGTTAAAGTGGAGCTGGATGATATAGCTTCGATCGTCTATACCTCGGGGACAACCGGGGTAGCAAAAGGGGTCATGCTCACACACAAGAATATAATGTCTGATGTTATCGCGATGTCAAAGTTATTTCCCATGGTAGGTCCCGGAGATAATTTTCTATCAGTGCTTCCCATTCATCATACCTTTGAGACGACGTCAGGAGAGCTTTGCCCGTTCTATAAGGGCTCAACCATAACCTATGCAGAGAGTTTAAAATCGTATGCCTTACTTGCCAATATGCAGGAAACAGGGGTGACGGTCATGTGCGGCGTTCCCCTTCTTTATAAGCTCTTTTTTGGGGGCATAATGAGAGGGGTAGAGGAGAAGGGGTTGGTCGCAAAAATTCTGTTTAAAATATTATTTGCGATTTCCAAAGTCGTTAAGATGGCAACGAGAGGCAATATCGGTAGAAAGTTATTTTCCATGGTCCACAAAAAATTAGGAGGAAAGGTCAAGTTCTGGGTGAGTGGTGCGGCAGCCATAGATCCAGCTGTCATCTACGGTTTTGATCTAATGGGAATAACTATACTGCAGGGCTATGGCTTAACTGAGTCAGCACCAGTGCTTGCCTGCTGTACCCTGGATAAGAATAAGATTGGCTCTGTAGGGCAGGCGATTCCATGGGTAGATGTCAAGATTGCTAACCCAGATGAAAAAGGGTATGGGGAGATAATAGCCAGTGGGCCTAATATAATGAAGGGGTATTATAAGAAACCCGAGGCAACGGCGGAAATAATCCGGGATGGCTGGCTTTACACAGGGGACATGGGTTATATCGACAAGGATGGGTATGTTTTTATTACAGGAAGGCTTAAGGATGTGATAGTCACTGGTTCAGGGTTGAACGTCTATCCAGAAGAGATAGAACTGGAGTTGGGAAGGGTTCCTGCGGTTGCAGAAAACTGTGTTCTGGGTAGAAA
>JAUWWO010000032.1 GCA_030616825.1 Candidatus Margulisiibacteriota bacterium
GCTACACCGCAAACGATCGAAAATGAGATAAAAAACCATCCAAATGATACCTGGCTCAGTTTTGAGAATGCGACACTCATAATAGACGAAGCACACTTAGTAACCGGACGCTATTCTTACGTGCCTGTAGCGGAAGAATTCTTAAAACAAAATCCCAAGGGGAGAATAATGGCCCTCGCCGCAGCGATCAGCCCCGTATATGAAAAAGTCAAAGAAATAACCGATTTATTGAAAATTGAACCGAACCACATAGAGGCTAGAACAGATAATGATCCGGATGTCGCTCCGCACACACATAAAATTGAAACCAGAGAAATCTACTTCGAGCCAATCAAATCTAAGGAATACTCAATTCTCAACACTATGTTCGAAGAAAAAATAAAAATATTAAGAAAGGCTGGCTTCTTCAAAGACATCGAAACACAAAACATAAAAATGGAAGATTTAAATAATGCAGGCGACATAATTGATCAGCAAATCAGCCGAGAAGGATTATCCGAATATTACACTCTAAAATCCAGATGGGCACTTGTGATGATGCTCTATCATGCAAGAGATTATGCCCTGAGGTACGGCTACCATGAGCTTAAAAAATATCTTGAGAGCAAGCGTGGCGAAACTAAAACATCTGCTAAAGATCTTCTCGCGGACCCAAGAATCAAAGCAATGATGAAGAAACTCTCTTCCTACAAAACAGAAGATATGCCTGATCATGAGCTTGATCCAAGAACAAGGGAACTAAGAAATATTGTCTCAAATAATATCGGTAAAAAGATAATAATCTTCGTCGAATTTCGTGAATCGGTCGATAAAATCATACAAGCTCTTTCCTGGGTGCCAAACGCCAAGGTTTCGCCTCTTATCGGCCAACAAACGAGGAAAGGCTCCAAAGGAATGACGCAAAAGGAACAAAGCCGGGTGCTTGAAGGTTTTGACGGTAATGAGTCCGACACACTTGTTGCAACTAGCGTTGCAGAGCTTGGCATCGATTTCGATGCAGATATCGAAATCTCGCATGAGCCGGCAGCTGACAACAGAAGAATGACAAACAGGCGGGGAAGGGTTGGAAGAAAAAGAGAAGGAACAGCCATTGTTCTTGTGGCAAAAAATTCCCGTGTTGTTTGAAATCTATCCAAAGCGAAAAAAGCCGAAATAGTTTCCAGAGACATAATATGAAATCTCATTAGAATGGCAGAACTAAATTCACTCTATGTCGAGTGATTTAAGCGTCTCCCGTGAAGCCAGTATCCTTCGAGGTTTATTTTCTCCTTCGAATTTTGAAACAATCCCAACTGCTTCCATTTCGTCCATAAGCCGCGCTGCGCGATTGTAACCAATTCGAAGCCTTCTCTGAAGATGTGAGGTGGATGCTTGCCCTGATTCAACTATGATCTTCGCGGCTTCCTCAAATAGCGCATCCCTGCCATCTCCACTGCTTGTTGAGAAGACCCCGGCCATCCCAAGTTTCAAGTCCATTATCTCATCAAGGTATTCAGGGGAAGCCTGCTCCTTAACGAACTCTATAATACGCTCTGTTTCGGCATCTGAAACAAAAGATCCCTGAAGCCTTATGGGCTTCATTGCCCCAACAGGATGATAGAGCATGTCTCCCCTCCCGAGGAGTTTTTCCGCCCCACCCTGATCAAGGATTACCCGGGAATCCACCTGAGTAGCGACGGCAAACGAAATCCTTGAAGGAATATTTGCTTTGATAAGACCGGTTATGACGTCAACAGAAGGTCTCTGTGTGGCTATAATAAGGTGAATACCTGTAGCCCGGGCCATTTGTGCAATACGACATATAGAGGTTTCAACCTCAGATGCAGCAATCATCATCAGATCCGCAAGCTCGTCAACAATGACCACAATATACGGCAGTGTTTCATTAGCATCAGTTATGCTAGAATTAAACCCTACAATGTTTCTAACTCTTCTCTCATGAAAAAGACGATAGCGCCGATCCATTTCCTTCATAACCCACTCCTTGAGTGTCAAAGCTGCTCTACGAGGATCAGTTACCACCGGAGCCAGAAGATGCGGTATATCATTATAAACCGAGAGCTCGACCATCTTGGGGTCTATCATTATAAACTTGACCTCATCTGGCCTGGCCTTAAGAAGGATGCTCACGATAAGAGAATTTATGCACACACTTTTCCCGGAACCAGTTGTCCCTGCGATAAGAAGGTGAGGCATCTTTGCGAGGTCTCCAAAAACCGGCATGCCAGAGAGGTCCTCACCAAGAGCCAGAAAAAGCCTGGACGTGGTTCTTTTAAACTCAGGAGTTCTAACAATTTCCCCAAGTCTCACCGGTGGTATTGTAGCATTTGGAACCTCAATGCCAATGACTGACTTGCCTGGAACAGGGGCTTCGATACGCACTCCCTGAGCAGCAAGATTGAGCGCTATATCATCGGAAAGACTTGCAATCTTAGAAACCTTAACCCCTGGTTCTGGTTGAAGTTCATATCGGGTAACTGCAGGTCCCTGGTTTATATTAACTATAGTTGCTGCAACGCCAAAAGAGCGCAGGGCCTCCTCTAAGATCTTCTTTCGAAGCTCTGTTGTTTCCCGAAGCCGTTCCTCACGCTGTCGCTCCTTTGCACTTTGAAGGTCAAGCAGGTTCACTGATGGAAGCACATACCCACTGTAGCGTTTTCTTCGTCTTCTTGCGGCTGCCTTGGCCCCTCTCTTCTTGCCTTCTTCTGTGTCTTCTTCCACAACATCTACTTTCCCCGGCTGAATCTCCTTTATCACTGACATCATTGAGGGAATCAAAGTCCTATCATCCACAGTTGATATTACATCTTCTACCCTGCGTTTTGGTTTTCCCGCTTTCTCCCTAGAGAAAAGATCCGTTATTATTTCGATAAACCTTGAAAGTATATTTATAACCGTAGTATTAAAGATAAGAAGAAGAGCAATAACCCCTGTAGAGGTAACCACGATATAGGCGCCAAGGACCCCTATGATCCTCTCCAGCCCAACACCAAGTCCATATCCTATCACCCCACCCCCCCCACAGAATGGCCCCGCCTAAGAAGAAAAATACGCAGGAGAATATAGTTGAGCGGCTAAGATAAAGGTAATAAAAGCAAAAAGAAGCCCAAAGAGTCTGATCATCAGTTTCGTTACATCCTGTCTTATCATCACCATGATGCCAAGGAGCAACAAGAAGAAAGGAAGAATGTAAACGCCTACTCCAAAACCTGCCTTAAGCACTGTTTTCACAACGAAGAAACCAACAATCCCGGTTGCGGAGGACAGATTCGATACCAAGATAAAAGCAGCAGCCGCAATGAGGAATATTCCAATTATATCTTGTTTAAACTGAGAATAAGGACCTTGCTTTTTTTTAGTCTTAGCTCTCCTTTTTCTCGCCAAATCAAGCGCACCTCAGTTAAATTTTATCACAGCAACGTCACTAATTCAATGAATGGCAGGGCATCTAGAGGAGGGACAAGGCAATTACGATAGCTCCAACAAGAAAACAATAATATGCGAAGATCCTGATGCTCATTCTGCTGATCAAATTCATAAACACCTTTATGGCCAAGTAACCAGAGACAAAAGAAGCAGCAATGCCTGCCAATATATTTATTGGCCCTATTCCGTTTGTTCCAAGTGCTACAAGTCCTTTTAGCTCGACAAGTCCCACTCCAAGTATCGCAGGGATTGCCATCAAAAATGAGAACCGCGCAGCGAATTTCCTCTCTAAATTAAGAGCAAGAGAAGCTGATATCGTCGTCCCTGCCCGGGAAAGTCCTGGAGCTACTGCAAGTCCTTGAGCAAGACCAATCAATATCGCATCAACGAAATTCATCTGAGGAGAAAACCGCTTTCCCTTACCCATCCATTCAGATAAAACTATAAAAACCCCGGTTAAAATTAAAAAAGTACCTACAGAAAAAATTGAACTGAAAAGACTCTCAAAAAAATCTTTAAAAACCAGGGCCACAATTGCAGTAAAAATTGACCCGAGAACGATAAAACATGAAATCTTAAAAGGGGTGTTGCTGTAATATACCGTTCTTGGGTGTTCCCCATCAACAAAGATCTTCCGTATCCCGGAAAAGAAACCCGAGATCAGGCCAATGATGTCTTTAAAAAAGTAAATAATTACAGCAAGAAGAGTCCCCAGATGAACTAAAATAATAAATGGAAGATCTATCTGGATACCCAATAGCTTCTGTGAGAGAACCAGGTGCCCTGAACTTGAAATGGGCAAAAATTCAGTGACTCCCTGAACAACCCCAAGAATGGTGCTCTGCCAGATATTCATAATATTTCACCTTCTACCTTAATAACCTCTTGTAGTAAAAATTTTATCTTCTTGCTTCTTCCCATTTATTCCACACAAAAACAAGTGAAGGAGCAATAAATATCGATGAGTAAGTACCGGAGATAAATCCTATAAGAAGGACCAGTGCGAAATCCTTTATGGTGGTGCCCCCGAAAAGGAGCAACATAGAAACCATAAAAAGGGTGGTCAATGCAGTATTTACTGACCTGGCAATGGTCTGAGATACCCCCATGTTAACGATGTCGCGAAAATCCATCTTCTTCGCCCCTGAACGTCTTAAGTTTTCCCTGATTTTATCAAATATAACAATCGTGGCATTTATGGAATATCCTAAAATCGTAAGTATAGCTGCAACAAATGGAGTATTAATATCCCTCCAGGCAAAAGAGATAACACCTGTAGTTATTATGGCATCATGATAAAGCGCCACAATTGCAGCAACCGCATATTTAAATTTAAAACGGAAAGTAATATAGATCATCATAAGGATTGAAGCCACTGCAAGAGCCCATATTGCCTGAATTCGAAGCTCCTTCCCGATGACAGGACCTATGATATCTGCCTCAAGAAGCTCTACCCCACCAAAGGAGCTATCCAGATCTGAGATCAAAGCCACACGTACATCATCTTCGATCAGCTCCATCCTTATGGAAATATCTCTCTTTCCGGTCTTCTGGATGACGCTTTTCTCAAGACCGAACTTGGCAAGGACGTCTCTTACCTCTCCTACCTGTGCCTCCTTCTCAAAGCGAAGGAGAAGAAGAGTTCCTCCAGTAAAATCTATGCCAAAGTTCATGGCCTTGCCTTTAGTTGCCCAGTTAAAGACCATGCCGGCTATAGAAACAACTATTAAAATTACCGAGATTGTAAACCAGATTTTTCTTCGGCCTACGAAATCCATTGTCATCCTTATTACCTCTCTACTTATAAACCAAAGGTGTGTCAGGCTTAATCAGGATCTTCCCATCCACCATCATGTTCATCAGCGTTCGGGTGATGACTATAGCAGTGAACATAGATGCTACAATACCAACACTCAAGGTAACAGCAAAGCCTCTGATGGCCCCTGTGCCAAGCCAGAAGAGCGTTACCGCTGCAATTATGGTGGTGACATTTGAATCGAGTATTGCTGTAAACGCCCTCTCGAAAGCAGCCTCAATCCCAAGCCTGATCGATTTGCCAGCCCTGAGTTCTTCCTTAAGGCGTTCGAAGATTATGATATTAGCATCAACAGCCATACCGATCGAGAGCACAAACCCAGCAATGCCTGGAAGGGTAAGGGTTGTGTGAATCAAAGAGAGTATTCCGAAAACCAAAATCACGTAAATGCACAGTGCCAGATCAGCCAAAAATCCTGGCAGTCTGTAATAAGAAATCATAAATACCCCAATGAGAATAAGTCCAAGGGCGCCCGCCACTTTGCTCTTATCAATTGAAACGCGGCCAAGGGTAGGTCCAACGATTCTATTCTCTATGAGTTTAACTGGAATCGGGAGCGCACCAGCCTTAAGTTTAATAACCAGGTCATGGACTTCCTCAGCTGTGAAATCCCCTGATATCTGAGCTTTCCCAGAGGGAATGGGTTCCCTCACATTTGGAGCAGAAATAATTTTGCCATCCAGAAGTATTGCAATGGGCCTCCCCACACTCCTCGAAGTTACCTGTGCAAAGACTTTTGCTCCCTCCGAATTGAACTCTATATCCACAACCGGATTGCCGTATTGACTAACATCGGGCTCGGCGCCTTTTAAGTCAGCACCAGTTAAAATAGAATTTTTTAAAACTATTGGCCTTTCCCTGATTAATTTACCATCTCTATAATCGGAGACCTTATCTAACCTGGCGCCCTCTCCATACACCTCAACTATCTTTTCGGGGGTAAGCACAGCTTCATCC
>JAUWWO010000104.1 GCA_030616825.1 Candidatus Margulisiibacteriota bacterium
CCTGCATAGCCTTCACTGTTATACCAGGAATCAGTTATAAACAATCTGGCTTTCCCTGAAAGCACCGGGTCACGAACGACCCGACCATTAATTTTGCCATATGCCTTGAAGAGCCCTGGAAAGTGAAAATGCCCAAAGACTATATTAAGCGGTTTTTCCCTACTGTAAATGTTTCCTTCTGGATCTCGTCTTTTGTAAACATCCTTGACCCCCTCGAAAACTCTCAATTCTTTTTGCTTGGTCCAGAGCTTTTTGCTCATGAGCCTTTTCCCAGCATACTCAACCCAGGCTAAAAGCTGAGGGCCAATTACCTCATTGCGTTCAATCCCCTTAACAAGTTGTGTAGCCGTCTTCCCTATCCGTGACGCTTCACTATTAAGACGATCATAATCATTTGCATGCTCTATATGCAGACCATCTATATAAACCCTGTCCACAACGGAGACATTTTCCGAAAACACCTTCATATTCTTGTAGAACCCAAGCCAACCATCATGATTGCCCTTTATGATCACTACCCTTTTAACCTTCCTCAAAGCGTCAAAGAAAATTTTGTTCTCTTTTATTATCATAAAAAGCTTCTTCGCTCTCCAGCTGTCAATAAAATCACCATTTATTATAAGGGTACCACCAGTTGATACAACCACGTGTATCAACCTGAGCAGCTCGTAAATATCCCTGTGAACATAATCCTGAAAATGAAGATCTGAGATAATGTAGGTTATGTCATAGGGTTGCGATTCATACGATTTAGAAAGATCAGTCGTCTTATTTAAAGAATCAAACTCCTTTTTCCCAGGGAAAAATGTGGAGCGATCTGCAAGACCAAGGCTAAACTCGAGCCTTAACTCCCTACCAGAGAGCTCCTTTGCCCTCTGTATGTGTGTATCTATATACTGATCAAACTCCTGGGCCTCTTGGAGCAATGGCTCATCTAATTTCTTATTCCCGGTTTTAATTACATAATCCTCTGCCCTTTTCTCAAAGACCTTCTTATTTTCAGCGTAGAAATATCCGCCTGCTGCGATGTCTTTTGCCGCAGCCCTGGTTAAGGGAGACCAATCATACCTCTCACCAACGACCTTCTTTCTTGCCTTTTCAATATTATCCGCTTTGGTTAAATTTTCTACGCGATGGAATAACGAAGCACATCTATTACGAATCTCGTCTGCACGCCTTTTAGCAAAACTACCTTCAAACGTTGTTGCTATCTCTCGAACCGTCTCCGCGATTATATTAAAAATACTGTGTTTTTCTTCTAATCTGGTCACTGGATCTTTTTTCTTCTCAATATAATAAATTCTTGTCGGGCAAACCTTTATCCAGCCTTCCTTTTCGAGCTTGAACAAGGCATGGGAGATAAGCTTCATCATTGCCATGTTCCTGCGATATTCCATAACAAAGAAACCAGAAGTAACGCTAAACACATCGCCTCTTACCAGCTTAATCTTTTTGGCAATAAGTTCGGCTGCTTGAAGGCGAGCCATGATGCCAGGAAGTTTTCTCTTATAAAGCGCCTTCCTCTCTGCTCTGGGAACGTAAACTTTGAACATGCTTCGCGCAAGCATATTGTTACTCCTTTCCTATAACTATCGAAAATTTAAGGCTGAGATTTCAAAAATTGACTGCTATTCCTAATTCCGCTATAATTTAGCTTTGTCTCAAAGGAGAAGTTCATGCCAAAAGTAACTGTAATTGGAGCAGGAAACGTTGGTTCAGACCTTGCGAAAAGAATCCTCGAGCGAGACATCGCAGATATCACCCTTATCGATATCATCGAAGGCCTTCCCCAGGGAAGGGCCCTTGATCTCACACAAGCCGGAGCAATAGAAGGATATACAAGCAAGATCAAGGGAAGCAATGACTATTCGGATATGGCCGGCTCAGATGTCGTGGTTGTAACAGCCGGACTTGCCAGAAAGCCCGGGATGTCCCGTGACGACCTTATGACAAAGAACTCAGAAATCGTTGCCTCCATCGTTAACGAAATCGTCAACTTCGCTCCCAAATCAAAAATCATAATGGTCACAAACCCGCTTGACGTCATGACCTATCTTGCCCTGAAGCGAAGCGGATTTGAGCCTAAAAGAGTAATGGGAATGGCAGGCCAACTGGACACTGCAAGGATGAAGGCCTTCATATCGATGGAGACAGGCATTCCAACAATTGATATTGAAACAATAATCCTGGGAAGCCATGGAGATCTCATGGTTCCCATACTCAACCAGACAAAAATAGATGGGAAACCAATTTCAGAGGTACTGCCAAAAGATAAAATCGAGGCAATAGTTGCAAGGACAAAGCAAGGCGGAGCCGAGATAGTAAAACTCCTTAAAACAGGCAGCGCCTTCTACACTCCAGCAGCAGGGACTGCAGACATGGTAGAAGCAATTATAAAAAACACCAAAGCTGTAATTCCTACGTGTGCCTATCTTTCTGGAGAGTTCGGTTTATCAGACATCTGCATTGGTGTTCCTGTAAAACTTGGCAAAGGCGGCATAGAAAAGATCCTTGAGATCGATCTCACACAAGAGGAACTTGGTGCTCTCCATAAATCAGCCGAATCAATAAGAGAAAATATTAAAAAACTAAAAATGTAAAAATTATGATAAGAGAAATTGACTCAAAGAAAATAACTGAAGCAATAAAGAATCTTGCCATAGAAGCAAATACTGAACTCCCAGAAGACCTGGTTTCTGCACTAGAGGGAGTCCTGGCAAAGGAAGAGTCTCCCACCGGCAGAGAAGTCTTAAGGCAGCTGATAGAAAATGCAAGGCTCGCCAAGAAGGAGAGGTTGCCCATATGTCAGGATACTGGTTTTGCAATCGTTTTCATAGAGCTAGGACAGGATGTAATGATCACAGGTGGAACCCTCGCCGAAGCAATAAACGAGGGAGTAAGCCGGGGCTATAAAGAAGGAAATTTAAGAAAATCAATCGTTTCCGATCCATTCAAGCGCAAAAACACCGGTGACAACACTCCCGCAGACATAATCACTGAAATTGTTCCTGGGGATAAAATTAAGCTCACCTTCATGGCCAAGGGAGCCGGCTCAGAAAACGTTTCCGCGTTTAAGATGTTCAACCCAAACGAGAGTTTTTCTGAAATATCAAAATTTGTTGTCCAAAAGATTGTTGAAACAGGTCCTAACTCATGTCCGCCTATAATAGTGGGGCTTGGAATTGGGGGCACAGCGGACAAAGCAATGATTCTTGCAAAGAAAGCACTCCTCCGCGATATCGGACATCACAACAGTCAAAGCGATATAGCAAAAAAGGAAAGAGAACTTCTGGAGATGATAAATTCAACCGGGATTGGTCCAGGAGGTCTTGGAGGACGAATAACAGCAATTGCAGTGAACATTGAAACATATCCCTGTCACATTGCGAGCCTGCCCGTGGCACTCGCAGTGGACTGCTATGCACACAGGGTAAAGAGAACAATTATTCAATGACCAATTAAACAATGACCAATGAAAACAATTAAAACGCCATTAACGGATAAAGAAATTAAATCGCTTAAAGTTGGGGAAAGAGTCCAACTTTCTGGCACGATTTATACTGCTAGAGATGCAGCGCACAAGAGACTTGTAGGTCTGATTGCTTCCAAGAAACCGCTCCCATTCGACCTCAAGGGACAAGTAATCTATTAC
>JAUWWO010000086.1 GCA_030616825.1 Candidatus Margulisiibacteriota bacterium
GGTAAGCCCGAGTCCTGTGCCTCCATGTTTCGTTGTAAAGAACGGATCGAAAAGTTTCTCAAGGTATTCCTTAGGAATACCGTGGCCGGTATCAGAGACCTCTACCTGAACTTCCTCAAGTACTCCCTCCTTCCGTTTCCCCTCACAGACTATGATTTTAAGTTCTCCTCCTTGAGGCATGGCCTGGATCGCGTTCAATATTAAGTTGGAGAAGACCTGAGTCAGCTGTCCAGAGTCTGCTATTATATCCGGGATGGGAGAAAACCTCTTTTTAAGTTTTATCTTTCTGCGCTCGATATCGTCCTCAAAAAACTTCAACGCCTCATCTATGATGGAGGATAACTTAATGGATTCGAACTTTGGAACCGTGGCTCGGGCAAAACCAAGAAGGCTCTCCACAATCCTGTCTATGCGGCTGATCTCGCGGGGCATTATATCCGTGAACCGCTTTCTGAAATCCTCATCTTTAAATTTCTTGGGTATAAGCTGCGAAAGAACCTTCATTGAAGATAAGGGATTCTTTATTTCATGTGCCATGCCTGCAGCCATTGTCCCCAGTGCTGCAAGCTTATCCGCTTGCCTGATTCTTCCCTCTAGTTCCTTGACCTCAGACAGATCTGAGATCACTGCAAGAACGCCCATGTTCTTTCCCTTGCTGTCGCGAAGCAATGTTGTACTCACACTAACAGGGATAATACTCTCATTCTTCTTGATTAAGCTTGCTTCGTAATTTGAATAAAATCCACCCCTGAGTGTCCCAGATACTGTATTAGAGATCACTCTATCTCCCCAGATATCCGAAACATCATACCCAATGACCTCCGAAGAAGTGTAGCCAGTGATCTTCTCCGCCATTGTATTAAATGTTATCACCTTGCCACGCAGATCCGTGGTCAGCACTCCATTTGTCATTGATTTGAGAATATCCTCGCTGTATGTCTTCATGGATATGATCTCTTCGTATAGTCTTGCATTATCGAGAGCAACCGCAGCCTGATTCGCTAGCGTTGACAAAAGCCCAATGTCATCTGTTGTAAAAATCTCACCCGAAAGTTTATTCCCTGAGGCAATTGCACCGATGAGCTCATCCTTCAATACAATAGGCACCCAAAGTGGCACACCAATACGTTCCATCTCCTCGTTAAGTTCGACCAAGAATTTTTCTTCTGTTTTGGATTTTGATCTTAAAATCTTGCCCTCGAGTTCATCCTTTATAAGCATTTCCTTGGTTTTCTTGAGATAAGTAATTATGGGACTCCTCTCATCTATTTCCATCTTCCTATATCTGCTCACTCCTTTAAGTTCCAGTACTACACTTCTATAGCGGGATTTCCCTTTATCGTAAAGCAAAAAGGAAATTTCAGAAACCATCATCGCTTCTGTAAATATCGACGCAATTAGTTTTGTCAATTGGTCAAGCCTGATAATGGAAGCCATTGCAGAGCTTGCCTCCCTCAGGGTCTTTTGATAATCATAATGCTTGCGGAAAAAAATGCGGTCGGTCACATCCTGCAGGAATCGAAGAAATGGTTGATAAAGAATCGCTATAATTAATGCGGCAACACCAGTGATAATAAACAAGGAATAGCCGATTGCTTCGCGAAAAAGTCTCTCCGAAAGCAAGATTGCCAAAGCATACATAGCTATGATGAAAGCGGTTATAATCCCATAAATGAGTCCCCTCTGTATTACAAGCTCAATGCTCATCAAACGGTGTTTAACAATTGCATAGGCAATAAATGCTATGATGATGATTGTAGAGAACGGACCGTAACCAGAAAATTCGACTATACCAAAAATGGGCAATATGATATTCGTTGCTATTGGAACGGCACTCCCAAGGAAAAAGCCCAGTAATACATACCTTATCTGCATTCTGCTTACGCCGGTATATTCATTGTGTTTTTTCAGAAGTTTATAAAAACCATATCCCACAAATCCAACAAAGTGAAACATAAAGAACACAAGCCCTGGGCCGGGAGAGAACTGAAAACCCAATGGAGTAGCAATCGCACCTTTTACTATTACATTGGTAAAACTCAAAACAAAAAAGAGAACTGCTAAAGCTCCCCAAGATAGAACCGTAAAACTTTTGGGAATCTTTTCTTCTTTTGGAAAAACAAAAGTAAAATATAAAAAGAAAACAGGAATTATAGATGAGATGGCTGCTGCAATCCTGCTCCACAAAATCGCGTCTTCCACTGTTCCCACTTGAGTATACATGAATACCGCAAAAGTCCAGATTGCGATAAAGACAGTAGTTAAACTAAAAGAAATGTTTATCCTGCTCCCACGCCCCTTTGAATATACAAACACGCTTAAAGACAAGTGAGCAAGAATAACATAAAAAGGAATGAGAAAAGCGAAATTTCTAAGGATAACGCTAACTACTGCAGCAATAATGCCCGCAATGGCAGCAATATAATAAAAAACCCTTGCTATAAGGTCTTCAATATGTATCCGTGAATCTATAGACATAAACGCACTAACGCCTACTTTTTGCGTAAAAACGACCAAATTCCTTACATTGATTTTATTATAGAACTATTTCAACAGTGGGTCAAATTAGAGGCAGATCTATTGTTTTTTTGGAAATTTCACTTTTTGAAGAAATATTTTAGGGGGGGCTATTGAAGCATTCTCTCTAAATTTTCAAGCTGTTCTTTAGTGTTGATGCCCATTGCTTCCTCAGGCCTGTCAACAGAGAGAGAAAATACAGGAAGATCCTTCTTCTTGATGAGACCGATTGCGTCGGTTAAATAAAATTCCTTTTGGGTATTATCCGATTTTACTTCATTAAGGACATCAAATAGGACCTTGCTTTCAAAACAATAAATTCCAGTATTGATTTCAGAAATATTCTTTTCATCTTCAGTTGCATCTTTCTCCTCAACAATTTTTATAACTTCACCACTGGCACTTCGAACCACTCTTCCATACCCTTTTGGATCATCAACTTTTGCAACCAGCAGTGTTGCGGCTGCGTTGGAATCCTTGTGGCAAGCAATTAAATCTTTTATTGTCTCCCCGGAAATAAGCGGCATATCGCCTGCAAGCACAACGATCATTGCCTCTCTACCTTTTATATAAGGTTCTACCTGAGAAACTGCATGAGCAGTACCAAGCTGCTTCTTCTGATCAACAAAAACAATGTCACTATCCTTATAAAAATCCTTTAATAATTCAGACCTGTGGCCTACAACCACATAGGTTTCATCAAAGCCAACGTCTCCTGCTGCATCCAGAACATAAGAAAGTATAGGTTTCCCGCACAATTTATGGAAAACCTTTGGAAGGTCAGACTTCATCCTTATCCCCTTACCAGCTGCCAAAATTATTGCTGCGTTCACCATTTTCTCTTCCCTGATGAAACATTATATAATGTAATCAAAAGTAGCGCAACTTAGCCGAATTCTCGGTTGACAAGTCAAAACTAATTGTGATACCATAGCGCCCGTTGCATAAAATAGCGTGCAACCTTGTTTTATCGCTTTAATGGGTGACTTTGGTTGAAAAAACTGGTGCCGTTTCTTGGTTTCAAAAGTTTTTTTGTAAGTTCTGCAAGAAATTACTGTTTCGAGCTGAAAAATCTAATTTTATTCCAGATATAAGGACCAAGGCGGGATTATAAGCCTTGGTTTTTTATTGTTATCGCAGAAACAAGGGGGTGAAAAATGTCGAAGACTCTATATGTAGGAAATCTCCCCTGGTCCATAACAGAGGCAGATATTACAACTGCATTCGAAGCTCATGGACAGGTAATCTCAGCTAGAATAATCACAGAGCGAGAGACCGGAAGATCCCGAGGCTTTGGCTTCATAGAAGTTGAAGACGCCGATGCATCAAATATGGTAAAGCTGATGAACAACTTTCAGCTTGGAGGAAGACCCCTCATTGTAAACGAAGCGAGGCCAAGGCAGCCAAAAGCAAGTGGCGGCTCAGAATAAACTCAAACTTAAGAAATGTTGAACAAGGTAGCTATAAAAGAAAAACTCTCAAAACTGCTGGATACAGAA
>JAUWWO010000087.1 GCA_030616825.1 Candidatus Margulisiibacteriota bacterium
AATACCTTTATTTTGTGGCCAGGCGTGATGGCACCCATATATTCTCAAAGACCTGGCAGGAACATGAAAGGGCGAAGGTTACAGCGAGGGGAATGTAGAGCTAGATAGAGCTAAAGTGGAGCTAGATTGAGCTATTAGCTCTATATATTTCTATCTAGCTCAATCTAGTTCAATGATTATCTCTATTCCCATTCAATCGTCGACGGTGGTTTGGAAGAGATATCGTATACCACGCGGTTCACAGTAGGCGTTTCATTAACGATTCTATTTGAGATTTTCTCTAGAACTTCGTAAGGGAGCCTGGCCCAATCAGCGGTCATGGCGTCTGTTGAAGTTACAGCCCTGAGGGCAACTGTATTAAGGTAAGTGCGTTTGTCCCCCATAACGCCAACTGTCCGGATTGGGAGTAATACTGCAAAAGACTGCCATAGTTCTTTGTACAGACCAGCCTTCTTGATTTCGTCGATTACTATCCAGTCCACTTCCTGCAGGACCTTCACCCGTTCGGGAGTTACTTCGCCAATTATCCGGATGGCTAATCCTGGTCCGGGGAAAGGCTGACGGGTAACGATTTCTTCCGGCACATCAAGTTCCTTTGCCAGCGCTCTGACTTCGTCTTTAAATAGTTTCTTTAATGGTTCAACAAGTTTAAACTTGATGTCTTTTGGAAGCCCTCCAACATTGTGATGGGTTTTGATTGTGTGAGCAGTGGTTGGAGAAAGTCCAGGAACAGCGCTTTCTATCACATCGGGATACAATGTTCCTTGAGCGAGAAAAGGAATCCTGCCCTGCCCGCCGGCAGGCGCGGCAAGTTTTTTTGCTTCCTCTTCAAATGTTTTAATGAATTCAGCTCCGACAAGCTTTCTTTTTTTCTCTGGGTCTGTAACTCCCTTTAATTTAGCAAAAAATCTTTTAGATGCATCAATATATATAAGGTTCATTTTAAAGTATTTAGTAAACAGAGCCCTGATCCTTTTCGGTTCTTCCTTCCTCATGAAACCCTGATCGATGAACATGCAGATGAGCTGCTCCCCAACTGCTTTGTGAACCAGGGCTGACACCGTTGTGGAGTCCACTCCTCCAGAGAGCGCAGAAAGTATTTTCTCCTTTCCTACAGTTTCCTTGATTTCTTTTGTGGCTTCCTCGATGAATGACGCCGTTGTCCAGGTGGGTTTTGCATCACAGATTACGTATAGGAAGTTTTTTACGATATCGAGGCCTCTGGGGGTGTGCACTACCTCTGGATGAAACTGTACCCCATATATTCTTTTTTCTTTATTTCCAATAGCTGCGTTCTGCGTATTTTTTGTATGGGCAAGTATTTTAAAGCCCGGAGGAAGTTTAACCACCGAATCACCGTGGCTCATCCAGGAATCGGTCTCTTCACCCAGTCCGGCAAAGAGGTCGGCATTATCATCGATTGTAAGAGTGGCCTTCCCGTAGTCCCTGAGGGCGGCTTGCTTTACTTCTCCACCAAGTTCCCTTGCTATAAGCTGTATTCCGTAGCAGATCCCGAGAATCGGGATTCCGGAATTTAATATCTCCCTCTCACACCTTGGGGTATCCTTGTCGAAAACCGATGATGGGCCACCCGAAAATATAATTCCTTTGACATTTCTTTTCTTTAGCTCTTCAAGAGAGATGTTGTGGGGGAATAATTCGCAGTACACATTACATTCTCTAACACGCCGCGCTATAAGCATCGAATACTGCGCGCCGAAGTCGAGGATTGCGATGAGGGCATGTTTCTTGCCAACCATATTAAAGTGTATTATATCAAAGAGGGAAAAGTTTGTCGATGATTAATAATACGCCTGAAATACACTTTAATTGGTCATTTACTACTTATACATCCCCAACTGCTGTGCTCGCTGAAAAACTTTTCCTTCGGTTAAGATAGAAACCCCTGAAATTTTAAAGTTAATCTGCCGATATATAATATGGAGAGAGAACATGGGTTCATCAATAAATTTAAATATTAACCCGGCAATCAACTTTGGCATGTCGTTTACTTATTCTCCTGGCAATGAAGAGTTGGATGAGAAGAAGCTGGATGACAAAATATTTACGCCAGTTCTAGCTGCGAGAATTGATTCGCCTGAGCCCGTTCCAAACGACATCGAGATAATAGTTATGCACAAGAGTGACAATCCGGAATTAGATATATCGGATGCTGAAAAAGAGAAAATTGGAGATCTCTTTCACTCACTGCCCAGCGTAACATATGATCAGTTTATTAAGGAGATAAGGTCAGCAGACTTATCGACTACTGCCAGGTTGTTTCTTGTAAACTCCATGAATCTCATACTCTATGGCTATGCATTCAAAGAAAATCAATACGCAAGTGACAGTGAGATATTTGCTGTAGCACAGGAAATAATCACGGATAAGATAGAGACTGGTAGCGCCTTAGAGCATCCAACTGCAAATTGTGAGAGCATAGCCCCTTTTACGGCAAAAATAGCCAGTAATCTGGGATTTGACGCTGATGTCGTCAGTATTTACGGACATGTTGCAACTGCTATCAGGACTGAAAACCAAGGGATTATGATAATGGATCAGGGCCTCTTCGTAACAGGGACATCTAATTTTGATCTTGCTAGGTCAAAATATGCAGCATACATTGGGATGTTACATACTTTAACTAGAGTATACAGTCCTTCTGGAGAGAATCTGGGTTACATTCCGACTATCGAAGGCCAACTGCTACTTAGAATGGCAGGCTACAGAGATCCGGTAATAAATGCGGCAAATTCCATGAAGAACCCTGCGCTTATTACCGAAGTTAAAAATAACCCAATGCTAACAATTATGGTCAATGCCTCTCCGTCGAGTGTAATTAGTGACGTGGGAATTGATGGATGGCTTTGGAATCGCCTGAACCTGAATGCAGACTTCTACGTGCTTGGTAGCAATGGGGGTTATAATTTTGGAGCTATACACGATGGCCTGGTAGGAAGCTTTGGAACAGGGATAAAATTTGAAAACGAGAGACAGGCGTTTCGTTTAAATGCTGGTTACACAAGAGGTTCTGTAGACGCATATTATTTCTTTAGTGAAGACCAAACTATCTGGATTCCCGACACCAAGAGAAACATCTTCGATCTCTATCGCCTTTCGGGAATTTACCTTGCTTCCTTTCCTCTGGGGAAGCTATCCCTCAAGGCGGGGAATGAATTTTCAGGAGCTGTGATAACTACAAAGGCAGAAGGTGGGGAGAGGGATAGGGAGGTCTTTTCGGTAGCCGTTCCGCAGGTATCCGTCTCCTTACCTTTCCGAAAAGGAAGTGCGTATGTTGGCTCCGCTATGCCAATTGAGTTTGTACAAAATGATCTTCGGGGAGAGGCCAATATATTCGCTAGTAAACCAAAATTTGGCGTTGCGTTTATGATTGGAGGGAAGTTAGATTCTAGTTTAGCAAGGATTGGCATTGACGGTATGTATAAAAGCAACCGATACAGTGACAACATCGATATCAACATGAGCTTGCATAAGGGGTCGAACGGCGCTGGCGGCGAAATATTTTATTCTAACCAATGGACAAACCTTGAGGGTTACGTTCCCGATGATGCCAGTGTCGGTGCTGGTACGACTATTGCCAAGTGGGGTTTTGAAATCGCTGTAAAAGCAACCTATGGTGTGGAATCCTGGCCGGGGGAGAGTCGGGATTATACATCCTTTCTTACTACCCTCACCCGTTCATTTTAAAAAATGGGGATCGATTCTCTGAACCGACCCCCGGGATACTTACTTGCCTGCTTGCTTTATGCCATATTTTTTATAAATTGGCCATTCACCAAATGCCAGAATCAATATTAATATCATATTAACCAGAGGTATGAGCATACATACTCCATACATGCCAGGGTATCCTGCTTTAGTAAATATTTGCCACCAAATATATACAAAAAATGCTAAAAAAGCTAATATTAATAAAGCATAAAATAAACCTCCCATATTTTTTCGCCTCCTTTCAAAAATAATTAAGCC
>JAUWWO010000134.1 GCA_030616825.1 Candidatus Margulisiibacteriota bacterium
GGCATGTTAGGGTGAGTGGAAGGGAAGTGGATGCTGCTATATCTCAGATTATGGAGACAAACAAGATCCCTTCAAAGGCAGAGTTTGCGGAGGTTCTAAAGAGAAACGGCCTTACCGTAAAGCAGTTCAAGAAGATGCTCAAGGAAGACATATTGATTCAGAAAATGGTTGTAAGAGTAAAGGGTGGGGTAACGCTTGCTCCCCAAGATTTAAGGGAGATCCGTGCGGCTCATATTTTGATAGCCCCAAAAGCTCCTCCTACAACCATTGAAGCTGAAAGAGATAAATTGGAGGAGAAAGCGGAAGAGGACGCCCGGCAGCTCGCAGAAGAGCTTCTTTTGAGAGTTAAAAAAGGTGAGGACTTTGCACGCCTTGCAAAGGAATTCTCCGACGATCCTATAAGCAGTGATAGTGGGGGAGATCTCGGGTTTTTTGCTACAGGGAGAATGGTTCCTGAATTTGAGCGAGTAGCATTTGCTCTAAAGCCAGGGGAGGTAAGTGATGTAGTAAAGACACAAATTGGTTATCACATAATCAAGCTTTTGGATACCCGGCTTCGCAAGGTTGCTGAAAAAGACAAGGACAAAGACTTAAAAGAAGTCATGCTTGCCGAAAAGAAGGAAAAGGTCTTCAGCCAGTGGCTTTTTTCTCTCAAACAGAAGGTAGAGGTAGAGATAATAAATCCGATACTGCGGGCATATGATTTTAGACTCAAAGGTCAGATCGATGCAGCGATAGCAGAATACAACATAGCCATATCTGAAAATCCTTCGGATGCGTATGTACATCTTCTCCTTGGAGATACATACGAACAAAAAGGCGATATTGATATGGCTATAGCAGAATATATCAAAGCCACATCTCTCAGTACATCGGATCCAGATATAGCCATAATTTTGGGCAATGCTTATGAGAAAGCCAAAAGCTTAAAGAATGACAAAACCGGGAAATACAGAAAACTGGCTCTGGAGCAATATAAAAAAGCATCAATACTTTCCGGAGAGAGCAAGGAACTTCACGAAGAGATTGCGGACATTTACGAGGAGCTTGGAGAGAAAGCTCTAGAGAAAGCTGAACGCGATAAGATCGCGCAGATCGAGCGAAAAGAGAAGTTTGAAGAGGAGATAAGAAAGAAAGTAGAAGAAGGAGAAAAATAATAATAAGATTCCTTATTTTCTCCCTGATTTTCTCACAGATAATGATTGTCACAGATTTCACAGATACCAAAACTCGGATTTTTCTTTGATATTCACGGATGTCCCAGATTTGTCTTTTCAGTGATGTCCGAGACGATCTGTGATAAATCCGGGATTCTGTCATCAGGGACATCCGGGACAATCACTATCCAGGGATAGATCCGTGAGGAATTAAGGAATG
Source organism: Candidatus Margulisiibacteriota bacterium (assembly GCA_030616825.1). The sequence goes on from JAUWWO010000134.1 coordinate 1,378, forward strand.
AAGAATATTACTGATTATCTTATAAAGAGAGCAATAACTTCTAATCCAGCACCACCAGCTTGCCAGTACCTATTGTCTTATTGCCTGAGACGATTTTGTAAACATGGATTCCATTCGCCACTACTGTATCAAAGTCTGTTGTGCCATCCCAGGTTATTCCGTTATATCCGGCACGCCCGCCTTCCTCTCCAGCCGAGATTCGCCAGGTCTTAACCACCTGTCCGCTGACATCGTACATGTAGATCACTATATTCACATCCACAGAGAGCGTATAGGCAAGTGTGGCTATCCTCTCACCTTCTGTTCCTGTTAAAGGGTTAAACACGGTGGGATGGCTTAAAACCGGGCCTACCACCTGAACTGGCCCGATTACAACTCTAACCGTGCACTCCCTGGTTCCCAGGTTGCCAATGTCATCAGCTGCCTCTATCTTCAATATATGGGTGCCATGACCGATTCTATCCCCTTCCTCAAGTTGATAGTTCAACTCATGGGGACTAGTGAAGGGTCCAGATTCATAAACTGTTTTTTCACCTACTACAATTCTTATTACATTTATTTCCAACTCATCAGTTATAATTGCGGTTATCAATGGAGTAGGGGAGATTACATCTCCTTCGAAATATGTCCTGCCATTGAATTTGACATTTGTTATTTCCGGAGGCAGAACATCTCCGGAGAGGGTATAAACCTCAAAAGCATCCGCCAAAGTCCCGAGTTTTTCGTTTGGCTTATTTATAACAGCAACATCCCATGTTCCTGCTGTTGTTAAAGTAAACTGACAGGTTATCTCATTGGCGCTAAAGGATGTAACTACACCATTTATCTCACTAGAATCTTTTACTAATTTTACCTCCGGTGTTACAAAACAAGTTCCATCATAGAAGTGGCCATCAATTGTGGCTACGACTGTTAAACCAGAAAAACCCTGGATAGGATTTATGGATTCGGGTGTGGGTACTGCGGTTTCGAAGGCATAAACTTTGAAATCACTTGACCCAACAAAAACCGTGTCATTTGCTATTGAGGGAGAGGATGTGTCCATTAGAATAGTACCAGTATTGCCACTGCTACAGGTATGGGTCCATATAACTGCACCTGGTCCCTCGTTAAGAGCATAGATTTTATTATCCCATGACCCAATA
>JAUWWO010000021.1 GCA_030616825.1 Candidatus Margulisiibacteriota bacterium
CTTTTCCCCCTTGAGGTAAAGTTTCTCTTTTGCTCTTCTGCATAGCTTACATGATGCTTCAGTATACCTTCCCATCTACACTCTCCTTCTCTTAGGCGGTCTGCAGCCATTATGCGGTATGGGCGTTACATCCTTGATAGAATTTATTTCTAACCCCGCTGCCTGCAGTGCCCGGATCGCTGTTTCGCGACCAGAACCTGGACCCTTAACTAAAACATTTACTTCCTTTACTCCACGCTCAATAGCTCGCTTCGCTGCAAGCTCTGCGGCTGACTGTGCTGCAAATGGAGTTCCTTTCTTCGTTCCTTTAAACCCTACCCCACCAGCCGATGTCCAGACCACAACATTACCTGCTGGATCGGTAATACTCACAACCGTATTATTGAAGGTCGCCTTTATATGCGCAACTCCAAAGGCACCAACTTTTTTCTCTTTCTTTCTCCCTCTCGGTTTAGGCTTAGATTTAGGTTTAGGTTCAGCCATTAACTTTCCTCCTAACTATAATACATAAAATTATATCGATCGATTATGTACAGCCATATCATGATATGGCTCTACTCTTTTCTCTTCTCCTCTTCTTTCCTCTTCCCAACACCAACAGTCACTCTCTTTCCACGTTTTGTCCTCGCATTCGTCCTCGTGCGCTGCCCCCTCGCAGGAAGTCTCTTCCTGTGCCTCCCACCTCGGTAAGCCCCCACATCTATCAGGCGTTTTATATCCATTGAGACGTCTTTTCTTAAGTCCCCCTCAACCTTATAGTCTCTTATTGTATCTCTTATGGCAACGATATCAGACTCCGTTAAATCCTCCACTTTCGTAGATGGATCAACTCCAGATTTTTTCAAGATCTCGTTGCTTAAGGATTTCGCAATACCATAAATGTATGTAAGAGCTATCTCTATCCTTTTGCCCTTTGGCAGGTCGACCCCTGCAATTCTGGCCATGTTTTAAATCCTCCCTTTAACTTCAGATCAACCTTGTCGTTGCTTATGCTTCTGGTTTGTGCAAACGATCCTTACTTTACCCTTTCGTCTTATAACTTTACATTTCTCACACAATGGTTTTACAGATGATCTAACTTTCATGACATTCTTTCCTTACTTACTTCTATAAGTTATACGTCCCCGCGAGAGATCATACGGAGAGAGTTCCACCTTGACACGGTCCCCCCGAAGAATTATTATAAAGTGCTTTCTGATCTTCCCTGAGATGTGTGCCAAGATCGTCTGCCCTGTTTCTATCTTTACACGAAAAAGGGCATTAGGTAGTGCGTCCGTAACTACCCCTTCAAGCTCTATTACATCTTTATTTTTTACCATAAAAATCAGCTCAGATCTTTGTTAAAATTTCCGGTTCCCCGTCAGTTATTACAATGGTATGCTCAAAATGAGCAGAGAGCCCTCCATCGCGTGTAACAACTGTCCAGCCATCCTGAAGCGTTTCGATCTCGTAACCTCCCTCATTGATCATTGTCTCTATTGCCAGGACCATCCCTTTCTTTATATTTATCCCTTCGCCAGCCTTCCCGAAATTGGGAATCAGGGGATCCTCATGGAGGTTCTTCCCTACGCCATGCCCAAAAAGATCCCGAACAACGGAGAACCCGGCTTTCTCGGCATGCGACTGAATTGCCTCTCCTATATCTCCAATGTGCCTTCCAGCATGTGCGACAGCGATGCTCTGATCCAAACATTCCTTAGCAACCAAGATAAGCTTCTTCGCCTTTTTGCTTACCGACCCAACAGGGAAAGTCGCAGCGATATCTCCGAAGTATCCCTCAACCACTGCCCCCACATCCACTCCAATGATGTCCCCTTCGAGAAGCTTACGGTTCCCTGGCACTCCATGAACAACTTCATTGTTCACGGAAAGGCAGGTTGCATATTTATATCCCCTGTAGCCCTTAAATGCTGGGCGAGCACCTGAAGCAAGGATCAAGTCTTCTCCAAGCCGATCCAGCTCCGATGTCGTGATCCCGGGCATTACTCTCTGTGCCAAATTCTCTAAGACCTTGACCACAATCTTGCACGCTCTTCTGATGTGCCTCAGTTCTTCTTCTGTCTTTGTAGTTATCATTAGTTCAATCCAAGAGCAGAAAAGATCCCGGCTTGAACCTCCTCCACGGATGCTTCCCCAGCAATCTCCACAAGCTTCCCGGAGGATTTAAACTGCTCTACAAGAGGCAACGTCTCTTCTTCATAAACGGAAAATCTTATCTTTATCACCGCTTCTTCATCATCATGGCGCTGATAAAGCTCTCCCCCACACCTATCACAAATCCCGGAAACCTTAGGCGCATTGAAAGTAAGGTGATAGGGAGCACCGCACTTCTTACAACTTCGCCTGCCAGAAAGCCTAGATACCACAACCCCTACCGGAATTTTTATATATATAACCGCACCAAGGGAAAGGCCAAGAGATTTTAGGCTCCCATCAAACGTTTTTTCCTGTTTCAAGGTTCTCGGAAATCCATCCACTATAAAGCCTTCTCTACAATCACTCTTGCCAAATCTCTCCGACGCTAGAGATATCGTGAGATCATCCGGAACGAGCTTTCCGGCTTCCATAAAGCTTTTGGCTTCAAGGCCTTCGGGCGTTCCAGCCCGAACCGCCTCCCTTAAAATATCCCCCAAGGCAATATGAGGAATTCCAATCTTCTCAGAAAGAAGCTTTGCCTGCGTCCCTTTACCTGATGCAGGCGGTCCCAAAAAAACATAGACTTTACTCAAGTAAGCAAGCCCTCGTATTGCCTTGCAACAAGATGAGTTTCGATCTGTCTAACCAGATCAAGGGCCACGCCCACAATTATGAGAAGGGCTGTAGCTCCCAACCCTTGAAAAGTAGTTATATGCGTCAATCCCTCAACAATAGAAGGGATTATCGCTCTCAAGGCCAAAAACAGGGCTCCAATAAGAGTAAGCCGCGTGATTACATACTCAAAGAACTCCGCTGTGGGCCGGCCCGGACGTATCCCCATAACGAAGCCGCCATATTTCTTTATGTTTTCCGCCAGATCAACCGGATTAAATGTTATTGCTGTATAAAAATACGCAAAGAAAAATATCAAACAGAAAAACAACACAACATACATGACACTTCCAGGAGATATTGCGGCAGCAATATTTTTAAGAAAACCCACAGGTACAAACTGCGCAATTGTTGCAGGGAAAAAGAGCATACTCGATGCAAATATGATGGGAATCACTCCTCCCTGGTTTATACGAAGAGGTATATATGTGCTCTGTCCGCCATATACCCTTCGTCCTACAACCCTTTTTGCATATTGAACCTGGATCCTACGCTGAGCCTCCTGAACAATAACTATGAACACGATCATTACCAGAAATACTGCGAGAAGCACGCCAACACCAATGAGACTTCCTCCACCTTTGACCAGTGTGACAGTGCGGCCTATATACGATGGGACCCTTGAGATTATTCCTACAAAAATGATAAGTGATGCGCCGTTTCCGATTCCCCTCTCAGTTATAAGCTCTCCTATCCACATGATAAGACACGTCCCGGCTGTAAGGGCTATAATACAGGATGCTAGAAAGAATGGAAAATTATAGCCGGGTTTAAGAACATCTCTAAACCAAAAGGCCATACCTGTTGCCTGTACTGTGGCAAGGAGCACTGTAAAGTACCTAGTGTATTGTGCAATCTTTCGCCTTCCCTCTTCTCCTTCTTTAGAAAGTGCCTCAAGATGTGGAATAACAACTATAAGCAACTGCATTATAATAGATGCGTTGATATATGGAACGATTCCCAATGCAAAAACAGAAAACTTAACCAATGCCCCTCCAGTGAAAAGATCGAGAAACCCAAGAAGCCCCCCCTTACTAAAAAGGGCCTGCAGTTTCGTTGTGTCTATCCCAGAGATCGGGATATGGGTCCCAAGCCTAAATATGGTAATCATACCAAGAGTAAAAAGGAACTTCTTCCTTAAATCTGGTATATTAAAAATCCCAGAAATCGTATTTAACAATCTGCCCTCCAAAAAGACAGCTAAATTTGAACTGCCCGCCCACCAGCAGCGTCGATCTTTTTCTTGGCGGTACCGCTGAAGGCGTGAGCCTCCACAGTAAGAGGACTGGAGATTTCACCATCCCCAAGAACCTTCACGCAATCGCCCTCTTTGACGAGCCCCGCATCAACGAGTTTCTCCAAATTAATATTGTCTTTGAATTCTGCAAGATCAGAGAGATTAATTATTGCATATTCCTTTTTAAACAGATAATTTGTAAATCTTTTTATCTTTGGAAGCCTCCTGTATAAGGGAGTCTGCCCTCCCTCGAAACCGGGGCGCTTGACTCCACCGGAGCGGCTCTTCTGTCCTTTATGGCCCCTACCACAAGTTCTCCCAAGACCAGAGGAAGTACCTCTGCCCACTCTCTTTTTCCTGCTTTTGCTTCCTGGGGCCGGCTTAAGATTACCAAGCCTAATATCTTTAGGCTTTTTCGCTTTCACTTAAAAACTCCTCCTGAACGAACTTAACATCTAATTTCTTTCCTCGAATCTGTTCTTCTTCCTCAATATCTTTAAGGTTCTCAAGTGCCGAGATCGTTGCCTTTGCTGTATTTATAGCATTCGGTGAGCCAAGGGATTTTGCAACAACATCTGAGACTCCTGCAAGCTCAAGCACAATCCTCACTGCGCCTCCTGCTATAACTCCAGTTCCCTTGGGGGCGGGTCGAAGTAAGACCTTACTTGCGCCAAGAGTTCCCTCTATTTCATGTGGGATGGTCGATTCCACCCTTGGAACAGATACCTGACATTTCTTTGCTTTTTCCACACCTTTTCGGATCGCCGCAGAAACTTCTCCAGCTTTGCCAATGCCAAGCCCCACATGACCATCGCTATCGCCAACTACAACAGCTGCCCTAAACCCCATGCGCTTCCCTCCTTTAACTACTTTGGTCACTCTGCGGATCTGAACTACCGTTTCTTTTTCTTTTTCTTCCTCTTTAGGTTTGATTACTTTTTCTGCCAACTCTCTATCCTCCTATTTCAAAACTCAAGTCCCACTCCCCTTGCTGCATCTGCAAGGGCTTTGACCCTTCCATGATAAAGGCTTCGTCCTCTATCGAAAACTAACTTCTTTATTCCCTTATCCTTGGATCTCTTAGCAATCTCTTCCCCTATGACCTTCGCTGCCTCAACATTCCCTCCACGCTTAATCTTCTTTTTAACTTCCTTCTCTGTTGTCGAAACCGAAACAAGAGTGATCCCCTTCTCATCATTTATAAGCTGAGCGTGCATATTCTTTATGGCTTTGTACACCGAGAGCCTCGGTCTTTCAGACGTTCCAAAAACTTTTCTTTTCTTTTTTCTTTGTCTTTTCATAACTTTTATGCTGCTATTCCTACCTTGGCAACCTTGCCCGCTTTCCTTCTTATAACTTCGCCAGCATACTTAATTCCCTTTCCCTTATAAGGTTCCGGCGGTTTTATTCCCCTGATATTTGCAGCAACCTGTCCAACAAGTTGCTTATCAATCCCCTTGACCTTTATCTTGTTCACTCCCTCAACTTGGATCTCAATTCCTTCTGGCAGTGTTACCTCTACGGGATGAGATAATCCAACTTGAAGAGAAAGATTCTTTCCTTGTTTTATAGCTTTATACCCCACACCTGAAAGTTCAAGTCCTATTTCAAATCCTTTGGATACACCCTCAACCATATTTGCGACAAGGGTTCGGAAGAGTCCGTGACGCGACCGCAGTTCTTTGGTGTTTCCAACTCTTTCTACCACAATTTTTCTATCCTCTATAGATACCTTGATCCCTCTGAGTATCTCCCTAGAAAGAGAACCTTTGGGCCCTTTAACCGTAATCCTCCCACTTTCTATTTTAACCTCCACACCTGCTGGAAGCTCTATTGGTTTCTTGCCCATTCTAGACATAGTTAATCCTCTCTACCAAACATAACATATAACTTCTCCTCCAATTCTTCCCGAGCGAGCTTGTGAATCAGTCATAATCCCCTTTGGCGTTGAAAGTATCGCAGTTCCAAACCCTGAAAGCACCCGTGGGATCCTGCTCCGCTTCACATATATTCTGCGGCCAGGCTTGCTTACGCGCTTCAAATATTTTATAACCTTGCCTTTATCTGATCTGTATTTCAGCATTACCCTAAGCACCTTTTTGCCCCTTTTCGTTACTACTTCATATTTCCCAATATATCCTTCTTCTTTAAGGACTCTTGCAATCTCTTCTTTCATCTTAGAGTAGGGTATATCTACAGTTTCCATACGCACCTCGACTGCATTTCTGATTCTAGTCAACATATCAGCAATTGAATCCGTAACTGTCATCTAAAACAACTCCTTATTCCCCAAATAACGATACTACCTGTAGCACAGTATATTTATATTACTGCGCTACCAACTTGACTTTGTCACCCCTGGAAGTAGTCCTTGATGAGCCAGGGTCCTAAAACATATACGACAAACACCAAATTTCCTAAGGTAGCTCCTTGCCCTACCACAGATACTGCAACGGTTTTTCCTGCGCACAGGGAACTTTGGTTTCCTCTTCCACTTTTCAATCCAACATTTCTTTGCCATCTATCTCTCCTTTTAGCCTTTCCTGAAGGGCATGCCCATAAGCCGGAGGAGCTCTTTAGCTTCTTCATCGGTACACGCTGAAGTTGAGATTGTTATATTCATTCCCCGTATCTTATCAACTTTATCATAATCAACTTCAGGAAAGATAA
>JAUWWO010000100.1 GCA_030616825.1 Candidatus Margulisiibacteriota bacterium
CAGGGCTTGAATTTGCTTATGGTGTCCCTGCAACTGTCGGTGGCGCAGTAGTGATGAATTTTGGCTCATTTGGAAAGCGGATAGGTGATTTGGTTGAACGAGTCAAGGTAATAAATAGCCCGCCTGCCGGACGGGCAGGTAAGCTTACTGAGGTAGAGCTGGGGAAGAAAGACCTTAAGTTTGGATACAGGATAAGCAATCTTTTGGAGAGAAATTTCGTGGTCACGCATGTGGAATTTAAGTTAAAGAAAATGAAGCCAAAAATAATCAAAAAGAGCATTCGGGCTGTTTTGGAAAAGAGGCGGGCTACTCAACCACTTGGGATTCCTAATGCCGGTTGTGTATTTAAAAATCCCCCAGGAGGTTTCGCGGGACGTCTTATCGAAGAAGCTGGCTTGGCTGGGAAGCGTGTTGGAGATGCTCAAGTTTCCACAAAGCATGCTAATTTCATCATAAATCTCGGGAATGCAACCGCTTCTGATGTAATAGCTTTAATAAGAAAGATTCAAAAGGCAGTTAAGGCAATTTTTGGAGTCCGTTTAGTTCCTGAGATAAAAATTGTTAGGCCATGATGTATTCTTCCAATTTGATTGTTTGACAAAATTCAGCTTTTCGTGATATCCTTGCCTGCCTAACGGCAGGCAGGCCTCACTTTTATTTTTTGTAGGCTGGTATTTATGAGCAGTATTTCTCAAGAAAAGATAAAAGAATTAGAATCAAAAGCCAAGGTGATTCGTCGCCATATTGTAGAGATGACAAGCCGTGCTGAATCAGGGCATCCTGGAGGATCACTTTCCTGTACCGATATTATCACTGCTCTTTATTTTTATAAGATGCGTCATAATCCAAAACATCCAGAATGGCCGGACCGCGATAGATTTGTGCTTTCCAAAGGCCATGCTGCTCCAGCGCTTTACGGGGCACTTGCGGAGTCAGGATACTTTCCTGTTTCATATCTCAAGACCTTACGTCAGATAGGAAGTTCACTTCAAGGTCATCCAGACATGGTTTCTCTCCCAGGGATAGCAATGAGTACTGGTTCTCTTGGGCAGGGGCTGTCAGCTGCAGTGGGTATTACTTTGGCTGCGCGGATAGATAAAAAAAACTATAGAGTTTACGCTCTGATAGGTGATGGAGAATCTCAGGAAGGACAAATTTGGGAAGCGGCTATGACTGCTGGACATCACAAGCTGGAGAATCTCATTGTCATACTTGATCACAACAAACTTCAGATAGATGGAAAAGTGGAGGATATAAAAGGGATTGAGCCTCTGGCAGACAAATGGCGGGCCTTCAGATGGAAAGTGATAGAAGGTGTTAATGGACATGATATGACTTCTATAATCAATGCCCTTGATCAGGCAGAGCGGACCTCTGGAGGGCCTAAGATGATAATTGCTGAAACCATTAAGGGAAAGGGGGTCTCCTTCATGGAGTGGAACAATGAATTTCATGGCAGAGCCCCAAAGAAGGAAGAATTGGAACAAGCTATAAAGGAATTAAAATAGAAATGGTTGAGAAAAAACTCGAATCCATGCGTGAGGCTTATGGGAAGACGTTGCTAGAACTTGGGAAGGTTAATCCAAACATTGTGGTCTTGGATGCCGATCTATCTGTTTCCACAAAAACCTGTCTGTTTGCAAAAGAGTTTCCGGATAGATTTTTCGATATTGGTGTTGCAGAACAAGACATGATCTCCGTTGCAGCAGGGCTGGCAACAACAGGGAAGATCGTATTCGCCTCAACTTTTGCGGTCTTTGCCTCTGGACGTGCATGGGATCAGGTAAGGATCTCTGTGGCTTATCCCAGACTCAATGTAAAGATTGTTGCCACTCATGGTGGAATAACCACAGGGGAAGATGGCGTGACACATCAGGCAACCGAGGATCTGGCTATCATGAGGGCCCTTCCAAATATGACAGTAATTGTGCCGGCTGATGCGGTGGAGACTGCAAAAGTCATAAAAGCGGTTGCTGCGGCTCATGGTCCTGCTTATGTTAGGCTTACCAGGTCAAAAACCCCAGTGATCTACGAGCGCGATTATGAGTTTAGGATAGGCAAGGGAGTTATCACCGCTCCTGGAGATGATCTAACCATAGTTGCTACTGGGATCATGGTAGGCATTGCCCTTGAGGCAAAGGAGGCCCTTCAAAGGGAGGGAATATCTGCCCGTGTTGTCAATATTCATACACTTAAGCCATTAGATAGGGAATTGATCATTGCTGCTGCCAGGGAGACTGGAGCCATTGTCACTGCGGAGGAACATACAATTATTGGCGGACTTGGAAGCGCTGTTGCCGAAGTTTTAGTTGAGAATTTCCCGGCCCCGATGCTAAGGGTAGGGCAGAAGGACATGTTTGCGGAATCTGGAAAGCCAAAGGAGCTGCTGGAGAAGTATGGGATGACCGTTGAAGATATCGTCAAGGGAGCTAAGATGGTTCTTTCCAAAAAGAAGCGGGGGAGGGGAAAGTGACGGAAGGTTCACGGCCGGCCTGGGATAAATATTTCATAAAAATAACAAGCGTTGTCGCTGAGCGAGCAACGTGTGTTAAAAGAAAAGTTGGAGCGATAATTGTAAAGGACAACCGTATACTCTCTACGGGATATAACGGCGCGCCAAAAGGGATGAAACACTGCGCAGAGGTTGGCTGTATTCGGCAGGAGATGAATGTTCCTTCGGGGCAGAGGCATGAGCTGTGTAGAGGGCTCCACGCCGAGCAGAATGCCATAATACAGGCGGCGTGGCATGGGGTAAAGATTGAGGGAGGGACAATGTATTGTACCTATCAGCCATGTGTGATCTGTGTGAAGATGATGATAAATGCGGGGATAAAGAGACTTGTCTTCAGAGGCAACTATCCGGATGAACTTGCGGCAAACATGATCGTAGAATCAAAGATGAGTGTTACTCGGTACGAGGGAAGCTAAAAGAATGAAAAAGATAGAGGTCCCGATCCCAAAAGCGAATCGCCTCATCAATTTTGGTACTGTTGTACTTGTTACTTCAAAACATGAAAATAGGGAGGATATAACGCCAATAGCATGGAACATCCCGTTAAGTCATAATCCTATGCTTGTAGGAATATCAGTGTCTAACAAGCATTTTTCGAATCATTTGATAGAGCAGAGCGGAGAATATGTAATAAATGTGCCTGATACGAGTTTGGTCTCAAAGGTTTCATACTGCGGTAGTGTTAGCGGGAGAGACGTAGATAAATTCGAAAAGTCAGGATTGAATCAAACTGCTCCGAAAGCTGTTTCCGTTCCTTTGATAACCGAATGTTTTGCACACATCGAATGTAAGGTGGTTCAAAAACTTAAGGTTGGAGACCACACTTTTTTTGTTGGAGAGGTTCTGGCAGCTTCTGCTATAGAGGGATTTTTAGATGAAGATTTTATTCCTGATTTAGATAAGATAAAGACCCTGCACCATCTTGGCGGCTCTGACTTTGGAACACTAAAAAGTTTAAAAGCTTGAATAGGAGGGTGAAGATGCTCAAGGTTGGTTTCCTTGGACCCGAAGGTACTTTTTGCGAAGAGGCCAGTCTGTTATACGCAAAAAAGCTAAAAAACGCAGAGCTTATTCCGTACTCTACAATTTATGATCTCCTTATTGCAGTGGATAAGGGGCATCTCGATGAAGGGATAACACCCATTGAGAATTCCATAGAAGGCACTGTTGGCATCGTTACTGACATGCTTGTAAAAGATGTTAATCTGTTGATAAGACAGGAAA
>JAUWWO010000123.1 GCA_030616825.1 Candidatus Margulisiibacteriota bacterium
ATGGCTATTGAGGCCGGAGCAAAGAATGGGATTTTTGTTCCTAATGATAAAGTTCGAACATATATAAAAGGAATAAGAGAAGCAAAGAGAGATACAAGTAAAGCAAAATATGATTTAGGGAGTGACCCTGATGCCAACTATGCTCAGAGCATTAGTATAGATGTAAGCAAAATCGAGCCGCAGGTCGCATTCCCTCATCTTCCAAGCAATACTAAACCAATAAGCAAGGTTGGAAAAGTAAACATCGACCAGGTTGTGATCGGCTCGTGCACAAACGGAAGAATCGAGGATTTAAGAATTGCGGCAAAAGTACTCAAAGGCAGAAAACGCAATAATAATGTAAGACTGATCATTCTTCCAGCAACTCAGGCTGTTGTAAGACAGGCTCTCAAGGAAGGGCTGATCAATATCTTCATCGATGCCGAAGCAGTTGTTACCACCCCTACCTGCGGGCCATGCCTTGGCGGACACATGGGCGTTCTTGCAGAAGGAGAGCGAGCAATTGCAACCACAAACAGAAATTTCATAGGAAGAATGGGACATCCGAAGAGTGAGGTTTATTTGTCAAATGTGGCTGTAGCAGCCGCATCAGCGGTATTGGGAAGGATTGGGAGTCCGGAAGAGTTGTAAAAAGACCGCGTAGGCAACCCTCTTAGGGTTGCAATATTGATAAATGTCAGCCTGACCCTCCTTCGTCCCGCTTCGCGGGACTTCGGCGGGCAGGGAGGCTGACCTACGCGAGGGATTCAGGAGAGTTAAAAATGCTAAAAGGTAAAACCTGGAAATTCGGAAATAACGTTGATACTGACCAGATAATACCGGCAAGGTATCTTACAACATCAGATCCGGGGGAACTCGCAAAACACGTGATGGAAGATGCAGATCCTTTATTTCAATCAAAGGTCAAACCCGGAGATATCATTGTTGCCGGAGAAAATTTTGGCTGTGGTTCATCCCGGGAACATGCAGCGATTGCAATCAAAGCAGCAGGAGTTTCTGCCGTTATCGCTAAATCCTTTGCCAGAATATTCTATCGAAACGCAATAAATATAGGCCTGCCAATACTTGAGTCCAAAGAAGCAGCAGAAAATATTTCAAAAGGTGATGAACTAGAAATCGATCTCGCTTCTGGAACGATCAAAAAGTTAAAAGCCGGAAAAACCTTCAAATCGGCTGCGTTCCCAGAGTTTATGCAGGAATTGATTAAAGCTGGTGGGCTTATAAATTACGTTAAGAAAAAGATTGGCCGCACGTAGGTCACTTATATTTCCTCAAACAAATTTTCAAATTACCTGAAATTTTCAAAACAATCATACGATAACTAAAAGGAATAGCTAAATAAAGGAGAATTTATGGGGCCAAGCGCTTTAGGTTCAAGCAGAAGAGTAACATTGGGGAATACTTTCTCTCCTCCATTGCAGGGCTGCCAAATTAAGTATACAAAATGGGTTTCAAGGATATATATAACCGAAATAAACCCGCGTGGCCAATATTTATCCTTTGTGGGGCTGTCCCAAGGTTGCCCGCATCCTCAATTGGCTGGTGAAGGGATACCAGAAGGAGTGGAAGCTGCCCTACATGAGACATTCCTTCAACCACGAAGGATTAAACGAATAGGAGTTATCCAAACCGAAATTCATCTGCAGAAGAATGACATGACTGATCCTCCTATTCGATCAGACATGATAATAGACATAAAGACTAATAGACTTTTAGCTTATGTCACCGAGGACCCAAGATTTCTGTTATTCAATTCAGTCTTTTTAAGCGGTAGTGAGGACTATAGTGACCATGAATCCTGGGGACAACGTCATAAAAAAGGTACTCCGCCAAGCATAATCTACCCAAGAGCAGGAGAACTTTTTTTCAGCCCACATTTTCCTGCGGCTACTCCAGTAGCTGGATTACTCCATCAAAACAGCGGTTTTTGGTTAGCCTGTACTCTACGATTCAAAAACATCGAAAAGGCAAAATCTTCTGGTCTCCTTAGAATATTATCAGAAAATGCAGCGAAAGAGATTCAATACGCTTTTGACTATAATAGAAAACAGAGTGCCGCTTTAGGAATAGATATCCGTTTTAATGCACTCACAGGAGAGTTCTATGCGGAAGGATATACTTCACTTTCTGAGATTCTTACTCCAATAATACGCAGCGGGTCACTCTACACAGGACAACTCATATCAAAAAATTTTCCTATTAACTGGGCTGAGTTCTTTCCCTCCAAGCCCAAGCTTAAATTGACAACTAATTCTAAGGCTAGCACCGGAAAAACTTCAAAATCAGAGAAAAAGCTTAAATTGATGCCTATGTTTGATAAAGATAGCAGGCGACGGACTGGCACTAGACCTTTTTCATATGACGAACTCTTGGCTTTATATAAAAAATATAATAATAAAAGGGTCCCAGTAGGAGTCGCCAGGGAAATTTTTGGTTTAGAAAAAGGATCCGACCATACTAAACTTAAACAAGCTTACAGGGTATTTGCAGAAACATTCGACCCCGCAATAAATCAAGGTCCTACTAGAGAAGAAAAAGAAAATATACTTAAGCTTATAACAGCAGCATATAAGGTTCTTAAGGGAAGAAAAAAAGTATAACAAATGGTAAGTATAGAACTAAAACCTTAATTTATATATTCTTCGCTACTGAATCCCCCACCTCCCTTGTCCCCATCCCCATCTTCCCTGCAGAAAGTGACGGCATCCTGGCAACGGTTTTTATAACAGCGTTTTCGACATCGGCTGCGGCTTTGCTTTCGCCGATCTCGTCAAGAAGCATTCCAAGAGCACAGATTGCAGCAAGTGGATTTATCACGTTCTTCCCGGTATATTTTGGAGCAGAACCGCCTATGGGCTCAAACATCGACACACCTTCAGGATTGATATTCCCCCCTGCAGCTATGCCCATACCACCCTGGATCATTGCTCCAAGATCAGTGATGATGTCGCCAAACATGTTGTCAGTAACAATAACATCAAACCACTCAGG
>JAUWWO010000050.1 GCA_030616825.1 Candidatus Margulisiibacteriota bacterium
AGGAAGCAGTGTAATTTTTCATGGCTAACCTGCGGGGGAGTGAATTATGTGAGCATAGCAACAGAAATGGGGGTTGCCTCCCTTCTAATTACCCATAATGAAGAATATGTTATTTGTAATAATATTGAAGCAAAACGCATTGAAAAAGAAGAAAAAATTGTAGAACAGGACTACAAGATCAAATCTTTTGAGTGGTACAACGATGGTGAAGGACGAATTGTTGCTGAAATTACAAAAAGGGGGAAAGTCGGCTGTGACTGCAACTTTCCCGGGACAACAAATATTTCAAAGGATTTGAACCCTCTCCGCTATTCTCTTACATCTTGGGAGGTTGAAAGATATAAAGAATTGGGTTATCTGACTTCAAAAGCTATTGAAGAGGTTGTAGCAACTATTGAGCCTAACGACAGGGAATGCAAGATTGTTGGAAGACTTGCCCAGAAGCTATGGGAAAACAGGGTTGACTATATTACAACTTTCTGTGCAGCCGATGAGCGTATTTCAAATTTCAGGCACCCTATCCCCACCGAGAAAAAAATAGAAAAAAGAGCCATGCTTTGTGTTAATGCCAGGAAATGGGGGCTGATCATTTCTCTAACCCGCTTTGTTCAGTTTGGTAAAGTTCCTACGGATTTAAGAGAAAAATATAAAGCAAATGTTTACGTTGACTGCGTTTTAATGGCAAATACAATACCCGGTAGGCCAGTTGTGGATGTATTTAATAAAGGCCTAGAAGCTTATTCAGAAATGGGGTATCCGGAGGAATTCAAGCTGCATCATCAGGGCGGTGCTATAGGCTACATCGGGAGGGATTACAAGGTTAATTTTAAGAGTAAAGAAATAGTCCAGGAAAATCAGGCATTCGCATGGAATCCCTCAATAACAGGATGCAAAAGTGAAGACACTATGCTCGCAACTTCCAAGGTTCCGTTACTTCTTTCAAAACCGGTAAGTTTTCCGATTCTGAAAATGGAAGTAGGAGGGTGTACGTTCCATAGGCCTGGAATCTTGGAAAAAAATAAAGGAAAATTCGTAGGTTTTGCGAATCAAAAAAACAAATAGGCGTTCACAAAATTAAAGAGTTGGTAGGAACTTTATAAGGTGGAAAAGGACGGGTTCTGGAACAGGAAAGCTAAAAATAAGGGCGGAAAGGAGTGAGAGAGTAAATATGCCCATTAGCTAAGAAATAAAAGAAAGCCTTCCAAAGAGAGAAGTATCGAAAAAAAGGAGGTATGTCATGTTTATCAAGAAACTGACAAAGAATTTTGTCTTGGGGCTTATTTTTCTTGCGGTTATTGCCATGTCAATAGGATTTTCTCCAGGTACAACAGCAGAGGTCTATCCCACAAGGGAGATTGAGTTCATGGTGCCATGGAGTGTTGGCGGTGCTACGGATATGGTTTTCCGTACTTTTTCAACACTAATCCATAAGTATATTGGTGTTCCCATGATTATTGTTAACAGACCCGGCGGCGGCGCTGTTCCTGGTTACGCAGAAGCCATGAAGAAAAAAAATGATGGTTACTATTTGCTTGCCTGGGCTACTCCATCAATTACAAAGACTCAGATGAGCAAGACACCCTATGATTACAAGACATTCGATCCTGTTATTATGGTGGTTCATAATCCATGCTGGATCCTTGTACCAAAAGATTCTCCCTACAATACGCTCAGAGACCTTGTTGATGCAGCAAGGGCAAATCCAGGTAAAGTTAGTATGGGAAATGGAGGCGCCGGTGGCGGAACTCACCTTGTAGCACTTGCATTTGAAGAGGAGGCAGGGATTGAGCTCCTTCATGTGCCTTTCAAGGGAGGTGCTCCTTCGATAGTTTCTGCAATGGGTGGACACATTGACTCTGTTAACTGTTCTCCCCCAGAAGGTATTTCACAGGTCAAGGGCGGTGCATTAAGGGCGCTTGGCGTATTTGGTGAAAAGAGACTGGAAGAGTTTCCTGACGTTCTAACAGCGAAGGAGCAGGGTATAGATTTTGTAATGGGTATGTGGAGAGGTGTTGCTGTTCCCAAGGGAACCGACCCAACCATAATTAGAAAACTTCATGATGCATTCAAAGCAACTATGGAAGATGAAGGTTTCAAGAAGCTTGCAAAGAAAGCTGGATTCTTACTCGAATACAAAAGCACGGAGGATTTTGCAAGGTTCGTGGAAGAGCAGAACGCTTACTATATGGATCTAATTAAAGCAAAAAAACTGGGTGATAGATATAAATATTAATCAATCACCAGTGATCCAAACGAGCAAATCAAAAGTGGCAGGATGTTTTGTCCTGCCACTTTATTTCAATAAAGGTATACTCTGATGGGAAAGAGAGAAGTTTTTTCTGGTATTGGGCTAATGATATTATCTATGCTTGTTTTTGGACTTACTTTTCAGTTCCCAAAGCAGACCCTTGCAGTTGCCCCGTCTGTTTTTCCAAGGGTCATAAGTATTGGTTTATTTATTCTTGCCGGAATTTTAACTTTTCAGGGAATAAATAGAATGAATAAAAGCAAGCAAACAAAAACAGAAAAAATAAGATTAGACATAACGTTAAAAAGGATCGGAATTTTGATAATTATCGCCTTTATCTATACACGTATATTGAATTTGACCGGTTATTTATGTACAACCCCCTTTTTTATAGCAGGTGTGATGGTTGTTTTTAATGAGAGAAGATGGATATGGATTGGTGGCGTATCAATTGGTACAACCGTACTTTTATACTTTTTGTTCCGTTTTATTTTCAGGGTGCCGCTCCCAAGATTCGGCCTGTTTTAAGTTCATGGTTTAAGTTAAACCTAATTTCGGTAGTTTAAAGATTCTGCTCTTTGAGAAATCTAGCAAAAAATAAAAAGATAAGGTAATCAAATTTGGATAAGAATCTTTCCTGATATAAAATAGAGAAAATCTACTATATTGGTCCCTTTCGCAAGCAGTGCAGGAAGTAGATTACGTATCAGGAAAAAATTTATCATCCTAGTTTACAAATTAGGATGAAATTATAGTTCTAAAAATGCAAAAATGAATTTTTTGGCATAAAAGGCTTAGTTTGCTGAATCTCCGGGTTAAAGGAGATTATGATGTCTCCTATTCTTCAAGGTTTTTTGAATGTAGTAAATATTCATACCTTTCCTTTTCTCTTCTTAGGAGTTTCCAGTGGGATTATTGTAGGTGCCTTGCCCGGTTTAACAGGCTCTGTTGGTATTATTCTGCTTCTCCCTTTTACCTACCAACTTGATCCAATTACAGCATTAGTCATGCTTTGTGGAATGTTTTGCGGTGCCATCTACGGCGGTTCAATTTCGGCTATTCTGCTTTCCACACCGGGAACGCCTTCAGCCGCTGCCACGGTGCTTGACGGGTATCCTCTTGCCCAGAAAGGCGAAGCTGGAAAGGCAATCGGGATTGCAACAATTTCTTCTGCTGCTGGTGGGATTATTTCTACCCTTTGTCTGATACTTATTGCCCCCCGGCTTGCAAGGGTCGCTCTTAAATTTGGACCGGAAGAATATTTTGCACTAATGGTGTTCGGACTTACCATCATAGCAAGTGTATCAGGAAAATCTTTAGCAAAGGGCCTTATCTCAGGACTTTTTGGCCTTCTAATAGCAACCGTTGGGCTTGATCCTGTGACAGGATACGCAAGGTTCTCGTTCGGTATACCTAGTTTGATGAGCGGATTTGCATTACTGCCAGTGTTGATAGGCTTATTTGCAATCTCAGAAATATTCGTGCAGATCGAAGGTATTGCAAAGATAACAGTTAAGGTCAGTCAAAAGATCAGAAATGTTTTGCCGACCTTTAAGGAAATCAAAAAAATATCCCCCGTTATTCTTCTTTCTTCCCTTCTCGGAACTTTCATTGGCGTTATTCCAGGAACGGGTGGTGCAATTGCTTCTTTTTTTGCTTACAGTGAAGCCAAGAGGTGGTCAAGGGACCCTGATTCTTTCGGCAAGGGGAATATTGCAGGAATCGCAGCTCCAGAAGCAGCAAATAATGGAACTACAGGTGGTGCAATGGTACCGCTTCTCACCCTTGGTATCCCTGGTGACGTTATAACCGCAGTCATGCTAGGGGCTCTGATCCTGGTAGGGTTAAGACCGGGCCCATTTCTGTTTAAAGAGCATCCCGGGCTTGTCAATTCTGTATTTGCAGGTCTTATGATAGCAAATTTTCTTATACTAGCGCTGGGACTTTTGAGTGTCAGGCTTTTTCCCTACGTATTAAGAGTGCCTCGCTCTTTCCTATTTCCCACTATTTTCACATTATGCTTTCTAGGCTCATTCTCCCTTAACAACAGTGTCTATGATATGTTAATTGCCCTCGTTTTTGGGATAATCGGTTATATCATGAGGAAAAATGGGTTTCCAGCTGCTCCCGCTGTACTTGGTGTTATTCTTGGCCCTATTGCCGAGGATGAGTTCGGACGTGCCTTGCTTTTATCCGGAGGCCGCTGGCAGGTTCTTTTTCAATCACCTATTGCAATATTTTTTTATGTCATAGCTATTATTTCAGTTGTTTTCTCTCTGAGGACCAGAATTAGGCAGAAATGGAGAAGATTCAAGACTAGCACTAGTTGAATCAGTGGGAATAGGAGTTTTAAGTTGCCTGTGCTCCCTAGACATCTACTCTATCTCATCGATATCTACCATACCTTCTGAATATTTAGTTACTTTTCGGAACTTCGGATTTTATTGTTTTTCCTATTATTTATTTAAGCGTAAGGAGGTTCATAATTATGGACAGACCCATCCGTGTTGGAATTCTTGGTAGTCGTTTTGCTGCTGAGTTTCATTATGAGGCCTATCAGCGGGTAACCGGTATAGATGTTGAAGTAGTGGGTGTTACCTCAGTTACCAGAGAGCATCGTGAGGAGTTTGCAAAAAAACGGGGGATCAAGGCTTTTAATTCCCTTGATGAGATGCTTCCCGAGATAGATGTGGTTGACGTTTGCACTCCAGGATACGCTCATGAGCCGGTTTCTATCGCTGCCTTTGAGGCGGGAAAGCATGTGGTAGTAGAAAAGCCCTTCACAGGATACTTCGGGCCCCCGAATGATAAGAGTTTCAAAGGAAATAGATTCCCGAAAGAGAAGATGCTGGAAAAGGCAGTTGACAGTGCCAGACGTATCATTGCGGCCGCCTTGAAGAGCAAGAAAAAGCTCTGTTACGCAGAGAACTGGGTTTACGCCCCGGCAGTACAGAAGGAAGCCGAGATTATTACTAAGACTAAGGGGCAGATACTGTGGGCTTTAGGAGATCA
>JAUWWO010000039.1 GCA_030616825.1 Candidatus Margulisiibacteriota bacterium
CCCTCAATTTTTGTCGATAAATATAGGGGAGGCGATGTGATTTTTAGCAGATTTTAAGCAAAAAGTGGTGAGGAAGCCAGGTTAATTACTAGATAATTTTGCTCCCTGGCTACTTTAAAAGTGCCGGAATGGAAAGGAGGTTGGTTGAGGTGGCCGTGAGCACAGGTAAAATAAATACCTATAGAGTTCGACAATTAAAGAGGTTAGTAAGACCCAGCGGAGTAAGTACGACCCGAATTCACGAGAACCTCGGATCCCATCCTTCCGGAGACCATCTAAAAGCAAATCGATTGATCCTCAGCCCAAATGGTTATATCAATTCAGGTGCATTTTATGACAGATCACCATGGGAAGTACTTGAATTTTCTTTTAAAAACCCTTTTGCTTACTATGAAGCAGGGATAATCGGTAGTGAAAGTATCGGAGAATTAATGGAACTTGCCCAGCCGCTTCAGGGCAAGAGGATACTTAATATTAATTCTTCCTCATCTCTGGGGGGAGGGGTTGCTGAACTCCTCAATTTTGAAGTGCCAATACTGAGGAGCCTTGGGATCGATTTAAGATGGGTTGTGATCAATGGAACTCCGGACTTCTTTGCTTTTACAAAATCCACACACAATGGTATTCAAGGTAAACCCATTCCGGCTTCCTTTGAACATCAGACTGGTTTATACAGGAGAACTCTTTTCGATAACAGTAAACTGTTAGATGTGTCTCAGGCTGATATTGTGATGGTACATGATCCTCAGCCGCTGGGACTTATAAATCATTTTGATCGAAATAACGGAACGAAATTCATCTGGAGATGTCATATTGATTGTTCAAACCCGAATCCTAGGGTTTTGGAATTCCTTTTGAGAGACATATTCCTATATGATGCTTCTATTTTTTCCCTTGATAAGTTTGTTAAACCTGAGATTTCAGAAAAAATTCCAGTTACGCTTATCCCGCCGGCGATTGATCCTTTGAGCACGAAGAACATTGATAGGAGATATATTGATAGTTTATACATCATCGGTCCTCTGTTCAGAAAATATGGCATAGATCCAAAAAAGCCCATAGTTCTGCAGTTGTCCCGCTTTGATCCCTCAAAGGGATGGCATTACGTTCTGGATGTTGCAAGAAGGCTTAAGGGACAGGATATTCAAACTATTTGCGTGGGGCCGGAGGTATCGGGCGTCTCGGACGACCCTGAAGCTGTTGGCATATTTAATGAATTAAAGAGAGCAACCAGGGATGACGATAATATTTTCATAGTTGAGCTTCCCACGGGAGATGTTGAGCAGAACCAGAAGATGGTCGGCTCGCTGTTTAAGTTTTCAGATGTTGTGCTTCAGCTCTCTACCGAAGAGGGATTCGGTCTGACCTTTACAGAAGCTAATTGGATAAACGGGGTAACTGTTGGAAGCTCTGCAGGAGGGCTTTCCCTCCAGGGTGGACAATTTGATCCGAGCGATACAGGTGCGATTTCGCATAGAGTGCTCAAGCTTCTTAATGATAAAGAAACAAGGGTCAAATTAAGCGAAGCGAACAGAAACCTTGTTAGAGATCGTTTCATTTTTGATAGATACATAAAAGAATTATTGCTTTTCTTTACTGATGTGCTTGAAGAAAGACTGCAGCCCGGGATAGTGGATTATAATGGATGGATGAAGATGACAGCTTAGTTTCCTCTCTTACCTTTTACACTTCTTACACTTCTAGTTCTTTTAGCTCCTCTTTAATTTAAGCTTGAGTAATAGAGTATTCTCACGTTATAATTATGGGGAGAGGTATTGTGAGAAATGCATGAAGTTGGGTTAGGGTTAAGATGCCGGTTTGAAGTCAGACTCGTATCTGCTCGCCCACACCCCTCACCGGTCGGCATCAAAAATATCTCCTCTATTCGGGCGATGGGAGCGTATCAATTTGACTCTCCCCATCACACTTGTATAATATTCCCAAACCACCAAAAGGAAGTATTTTCATGAATAACCGTATAAAAATGTTCGTTTTACTTGCCCTTGTTCTCTCATCCTGCTTCCTCTCCGGCTTTGGCGAACCGCCACCTGAAGAGTTTTTGGTCGAAAGGGTTGTTGATGGCGATACTATCGTCCTGGTCGGTGGGGAGAGAATTAGATACATTGGGATCAATACCCCTGAAACTAAAGATCCAAGAAAACCTATTGAGCATTTCGGTCCGGAAGCGTCCGAAGCTAACAGGAAACTGGTTGAAGGCAAGTATGTCAGGCTTGAATATGATGTCCAGAAGATGGATATATATAAAAGAACTCTCGCCTATGTTTATGTGGGCAATATTTTTGTGAATGCCTGGCTTGTGGAAAACGGCTATGCTAATACAGCGACTTATCCGCCGAATGTTAAATATTCAAAGTTGTTCGTGAGCCTTGAAGCAGAGGCTAGGGAAAACAATAGGGGACTTTGGGTTAAGGAATAGACTTTAAATGCAACTACAAGAATTTGAAAAGCACGTTGAAGATGCCCTTAAGGATATTCCCGAGAAATTTAGAAAGTTAATGGAAAACATCACGATCGAGGTTGAACCGGAGCAGATATCTTATAATAAGGACCATCAGCTGATCCTCGGCCTGTACAAAGGCGTTCCTGTCCCATACCGCGGACCGGCGTATCAGGGGGTACTCCCCGACAAGATTATAATTTATAAAAAGGCCTTTGACCATTTTCCCAAAGAAAAATTCCCAGAGTTAATAAAAAATGTCCTGCTTCATGAGATTGGGCATTATTTTGGGATGACGGAAAAAGAGCTCCTGAAATATAAAAGGATTTAAAATAAACTAACGTTATGTTATCTGTCTATACTTTAAAAAATCAGGTTGAAGCGCAGGTGATTGAGGCGGCTTTGCGGCAAGCGGGGGTTAAATTTGTTATACGCACGTTTAACGACTATGCCTACAATGGGATCTTTATTCCCCAGAAAGGTTATGGCCAGGTTTTGGTTGAAAGCGAAGATCGACAAAGAGCAGAAGAAATTATTGCGGACGTGCTGTAAGATTTGATTCCTTCCTCCTACGTCCTACGGACTTCACTTTTTTCGTAGGCTTTAAAGATAAGAGCCATGCTTAAGGCATTATCATGGCAGCTGCACATTGGTTCCTTGCCGGATTCGATTGAGTCAATAAAATGTTTAAAGGGTTCGCTTTCATATTCTACTTTTGAAAAATCATAGGAGGTCAAAATACCATTAATAAACAGATCTTGATCTGGCCAGAAACTTGAAAAGATTTTCCCTTTCCTTCCTACTAAGTCAATTGTTCCAACAGCTATATTTTCTGCCCAGCTTAATTTAATCCTCCCTTCTAAACCGTTTCTTGTTTTAAGGAATAATTTAGCAATATGTTCGATAAATGGTTCCGGCGCAGATAAATAGGTACTTATCTCTTCTATTTTCTCATCCGGGAAAAGGTATCTTATAGTGTCGATGGCATGTATTCCTAAATCAAGCAAGACTCCTCCTCCTGAAAGTTTTATATTGTAGTACCACTTACTCTTCGGGCCCGGATGTCCATGAGTTATGTATATTTTTGTAATATTTCCGATTGTTCCTTCCTGGATTATTCTTTTTAAAGCATTTACCACAGAATTAAACCTCAAAGTTTGATGAACCATAACAAATTTTTCCGTTTCTTCGGATGTTTTTACGATATTTTCAACCTCCTTTTCGTTTACGGCCAAGGGTTTTTCAACAAAAACATGCATTCCTTCTTTTAAAGCCAAAATGGTTGTCCGCCCGTGGAGAGAATTTGGAAGTGCAATGGTTACAGCGTCAAGTCTCTCTTTTTTGAGCATCGTTTTCCAGTTGGAATAACAGGCGGGAATATCGTATGTCCTAGAGAGGGTTTTTAGACGCTTAAGATTTCTGGCAGCAATGGCTTTTACTTGCACCCTTGGATCCTTAGAGAACGCAGGAAGATGCGCTTTCTTAACTATTCCTCCACTTCCGATTATTCCAACGTTTAATGTCATTGTTTGACCCCCGATATTTCTCGACAAAATTTAGGAGAAATTTCATTTTTTTAAAAAAAGAAAATAAAGGTCTTTAATCACCTTCGATTTTAACCTCCCACATATCCAGCAAAGCCCGTATCCAGGGTTTTGGCCTGCCGAAATCCATGTGGAAATAGAATTGTGCGGCGTTCGTGTCGTCCACGTCAACGTCGAAATGCATCTTTTTAATTTCGAGATCTTTCGCAAGGTTGTATAACGCTACAAGCATTTTCCCTCCATGACCTTCAACGTTTGACACGAAGTCAGCCATGGTAATTCCACGGCGTGATTCAAATAACCTGAATTCAATGGTCCCTAATGGAGCCCCTTTTAAATACTCTATTATGAAGTTATTTCGTCGGCCTATCAAATCAGTTCTGAAGGCCTTTACTGCCATAATAGGGGAATCATCTTTGTCTTCTGCCAGGATATGTATGAGTGTGTTTTTAAATACAGAACCAAAGTGAGAAATTGCTAGGGCGATAAACCTGTTGTCAACGAATTTCGATTGATTGAATATTTCAAATTCGTTTGTCCCTATTAAGAATCTTTCCATTTCCGAGTAGTGCAGGGCAGCATCATATGATATTGCGCGATTTTCATAGGCCAACCTGGCCCGCTCGGCAATCGGTATCCTTCTATTCGATAATTTCTTAGTAGAACTTCCGAAAAGCTTTTGGACTCTCGGCTCTAGAGGACACATGTGTAAACCCATAGTATCCCTCCGGTATATGTATCGAAAAATTTAAGTGAAGATTTCAATTTTGCCCTCCCAACTAAATAGCCCTCCAATTCTCTGCCTTTGCTGAAGCTTCGGCTTCCTCTTTTAATCTGCTATAATTAACCCCATGCCAAAACGCTATTTCATTAAAACTTACGGCTGTCAGATGAATGTAAGTGATTCCGAGGTCCTTACGGGGATACTTTAGTATGACTAATATTATTAGTCATATGACTAACATTATTAGTCGTTGACATATTGATCGATTGGTAGTAGAATTTGTGCGTTATGTTAAAGCCAATATTAGATAATTCAACAAAGGAAAGAATACTATTAACTGTAATGGTGCGCAAAGAAGTTTACGCAAGGGATATAGCATCGATTTTTAAGATTTATTTACTTTCGGTTCAGAATCAGCTAAAGAAGTTGGAGCGGGGAGGAGTTCTTGTTAGTCGGCTTAAAGGACGGACAAGACTGTATAGTTTTAACCCTCGGTATCCTTTTTTGGCTGAACTAAAAAGCTTGCTTAAAAAAACACTTCTTTTTATTTCTAAGAAGGAAAAGGATAAATATTATACTCCCAGATTGCGTCCCCGAAGGTCCGGGAAACCCCTGTGAAAAAGTCTTTAAAGAAGATAACCGTTAAAGAGCTTGCCTCATTGATAAATAAACATCTTGTTAAGCATGGGTTAGAAGCGGTTTTAACCGGCGGATCTTGTGTTACTGTTTACTCCGTTAATGAGTATCAATCCCCGGATTTGGATTTTGTGATTTCAACGACGGAATATCGAACAAAGGCAATAAAAGAAGCGATGGAAGAAATAGGGTTTAAAAGGAGGCCTGATGCGTCCTTTGTGCACCCGAATTGTCCTTACTTTATAGAATTCGTTGCTCCACCGCTTTCTATCGGAAGCGAACCAGTAAAAAACATCAGC
>JAUWWO010000110.1 GCA_030616825.1 Candidatus Margulisiibacteriota bacterium
AAACCCCGCAAAGACTTGGAATGAGAATCGCCATTATCGGGAGTGCGAGCAGTGCCGGCAGCTTTTTTAAAAACATAAGTGCTGCCATAAGGAGAAAAATTAAAATTACAATTATTCCGTGAAACATAAGTACAGTTCCCTAAATTCCCGCGTAGGTCAACAAGGGCGCGTCAGTGTTTCAATAAATATTGGACAATCGTCCTTACCCCAACCCCGGTAGCCCCCCTACCAAAGGGACCCCTTTCCTTATCCAGATAAGCCGTACCAGCTATATCGATATGCACCCAGGGCGTATCCCCTACAAATTCTTTAAGGTAGGTAGCCCCCACAGATGGAGAGGCCTTTCCGTCCTCATTGCAGTTCTTGATATCTGCTATATCGCTCTTCACATATTCTTTATATTCGTCAAAGAGCGGAAGCTGCCAAAGTTTCTCACCACTAAGACTGCCGGAAGAAATAATTTCATCAATGAACTTCTGATCGTTGCCGAAAACACCCGAAGCCACATCACCTAGTGCTTTTATACACCCGCCCGTGAGTGTGGCCAAATCTATGAGTCTTGTAGCTCCAAGCTTTCTTGCATAAGAGAGGGCATCAGAAAGAATCATCCTTCCTTCGGCATCAGTGGATATAATCTCGATATTCTTGCCTTCAAGGGTAGAAACAACATCTCCGGGCTTTAGCGCTCCGCCATCAGGCATGTTCTCAGTTAAGGGGACTACAGCAATAATGGATTTGGTTATTTTTAACTTCTGCATTAACCCCATTGTTTCTATCACTGCCGCTGCTCCGGCCATGTCTATCTTCATCTCAGAAAGCCCCTTAGAGGGTTTAATTGAAATCCCTCCAGCATCAAATGTAATCCCTTTACCAACTAATCCAATAGTTTCGGATTTCTTTTTTGCGTCGTACTTCAATATAACAACCTTAGCCGGCTCCTTGCTCCCTTTGGCTACTGACAAGATCGAATGCATGCCCAGCTTTTTCATGTCTTCAGCTTCCAGGATTTCGCATTCAAGGCCGCATTCGTCAGCTAACTTTTTAGCATAGTGGGCAATAAATGTTGGAGTAATTTTGTTCGCTGGACCATTCACTAAATCTCTGGTCTTGTTTACAGCCAAAGCTACACCCTCTCCAAGCTTTGCGCCGCTCTCTATCTTTTTTACTTTCTCGGGATCGTAATCAACGATGACAAGCTCCTCAACTTTGCCATTGGATTCATCCTTGGTTTTAAATTCCTTATATCTATAATCTCCAATAATTGATCCCTGGACAAGGGCATCTGCTGCATCTTCTGGATTGAGTCCTCCAATTCCTGCACCATGTACAATTGTGGCCACTCTTTTGGCCTTAATCTCATTGGCCTTGGCTATAACTGCTGCAGCAACGGTTCTAACCTTATCCAGATCGAATTTCTTTCTCTCTCCAAGACCGGCAACAGCTACACGCGTTGCTTTTATCTTTCCCTGAGTGTGAATTATAGGAACTGTTCCCAGCTTGCCGCTTATCTCGCCAGAAGACGTAAATTCAGTAATCATTCCTCCTAGGGCCTTATCTACTGCACCGGTTGCCCCACCAGGATATTTTACTCCCTCAAATTCATTGACCACAAGCAAATCACAGGGAACATCATTCACAGACGCGCACATCACTTTTATCTTCATGTTTTCACCTCTTTATCCTACTTTATACTGCCCATTCCTTGCCAAATATCAGCTCTATTTCAAATTTAGCTTGTTTCTCTCCGTCGCTTCCATGGACCATATTCTCGATTGCACCAGAAGGGCCGGTATCTGAATCCATTTTGTATTTACCTCTAATACTCTCCGGGGAGGCCCCTGAAGGATAAGTATCGCCCATCAGATCTCTGAGACGCTCCACCGAGTTTACTCCCTCCACAACAGCACAAACACAAGGCCCCGAAGACATATACTTAATCAAATTATCGTAGAAATCCTTGCCTTTATGCATCCCATAAAGGAGCTCCAGGGTACCATGCGACAAGCTTATCTTCTTTTGGGTTAAGATCTTCAACCCGGAACTGCGAATATCTTTGAGTATAGAAGAGATTAATTTTCTTCTAATCGCATCTGGTTTTATTATGAAAAGAGTTCTTTGAACCAAGGGACCGCTTCCTCATCTGTTCTTATTAATTGAACTTATTTCTGAGGGAGGCCTAAAAAGCCTCAAGCTAACCTTTAAGAAGCGCCTTTGCCTTTTTTATGGCTTCTTTAACACGACCCGGCGCTGTCCCTCCCTTGATATCCTTTGCCTTAACACTGTGTTCTGCAGACACAACCCGGGTGATGTCAACACCGAACTGATCGGAGAACTTCTTAAAGTCTTTTGCCGATAGGTAGTCAAGCTGCATGTTCGAATCAATACAGTAAACGATAATCTTAGCCACGATCTCATGCGCCTGTCTAAAGGGCATACCCTTATCAACAAGGTAATTTGCAAGCTCTGTTGCTGTGAGAAACCCTTTCCTGGCAGTGGTCTCAAGAACATCCTTATTGATCTTTGTAGTCGCAAGCATATTTGAAATAATGTTAATGCAGGACTTCACTGTATCTATTGCATCAAAGATAGACTCCTTGTCTTCCTGCATGTCCCTGTTGTAAGCAAGCGGAAGTCCCTTCATGATCGTAAGCAGGGCCATGAGATCCCCATAAACCCGACCAGTTTTGCCACGAATAAGTTCCGCAACATCGGGATTCTTCTTCTGGGGCATTATTGAAGAACCAGTAGTATATGCATCCGAGATCTCAATAAAAGCAAACTCATAGGTCGACCAGATCACGAGCTCCTCGCAGAGTCTTGAGAGATGCATCATAACCATAGACAAAGCTCCTGTAACTTCTATTACAAAGTCCCTGTCTGAGACCGCGTCTATGCTGTTCCTTGAAATTCTCGAAAATCCCAGGTCTTTTGCCAGGAGTTCCCTGTCTATTCTAAAGCTCGATCCTGCAAGCGCACCCGCACCCAGAGGAAGCACGTCAACCCGCCGAAACGCATCAGCAAGACGTTCTCTATCGCGCATGAACATCTCAAAATAAGCCATCAGCTGATGCGAAAGCAGTACCGGCTGCGCACGCTGCATGTGAGTGTAACCAGGTATGATCACACTGATGTTTCCTTCGGCAAGTTTAATCAGAGTGGTCTGTAACTCTCTCAGCAGTCCTATCACTGCAATAACTTCATCTTTCATATACATCCGGAGGTCTGTAGCAATCTGGTCATTGCGACTCCGGCCAGTATGAAGCTTCTTTCCCACATTCCCAATTTTATCAATAAGCATCCGCTCAACGTTCATGTGCACATCTTCATATTCTGCCTTCAGTTTCAACTTCTTCGATTCTATGCCTTTCAGTATCCCCTCAAGCCCTTTAAGAATC
>JAUWWO010000002.1 GCA_030616825.1 Candidatus Margulisiibacteriota bacterium
CAGACCGGAGCAATTAGCCAGAGCATCGGGTTAGAAGGCGCTATGTTTTCTGTAGCTGAAGCAAAACTCAGTGCGACAGCGATAAACCTGATGTACAGAGTAGCAGCACAGGTGCTTGGCGATGCCAGCTTGTTGGTTGATGTGGAGATCCTATCAATGGGCAGCAGCACTGTCGACGGCGAAGCCCAGGGGAGCATAACAACTATCCTCGAGGCAGCAAAAGTCGGCTTGTCAATACCGCTCGCAGAGCTGTAGTTTCTGTTTGATTTGATTCCAAGAGACCCTCATTAGCTTTTAGTTGATGGGGGTTTCTTCTTTTCAACCGCCCTGTCATTTTATAAGACCTTATCTTGTTATAAGTTTTTCTCTCCAATTGTTTTTTGTTCTGCGCAGGCTGGTTTCGCTAATTACTCGAATCAAAATTTATAATTTTATTTGTATTTAATTTGCATTATTTGCATTAATTTGCGTTATTAGTGTTTATTGGAGAGTTAGAGAAAAATTTCCATTGGCGTCATTAGCGAAAAGCCAATTAGTGAGATTTAGCGATAAACTTACTTCCTCAAACATTCTTAGCTTAACTATATTATCTCTTTCTGCTATAATTACCCATAAAGGAGGCATACCATGAATAAACTATTAACTTTAATTTTAATTATTTCGAGTTTGCTTATCTCTCAAACTTCTAATGCCTTTGTTCTCACCAACGCCAACACCCTTGGTTTTAATAATACTAATATGGCACTCTCCGGGCTATATTCTACAAACAGGGTCACAACGTATGTCCCAAAAATAATAAGCACAAATCTTACAAATTATGCTTATGGATTTGTTTTTCACTATGGACTTCTGGATAACCTGGATGTCATGATAGGCTTGGGCAATGTCGGCTACGAGATAACCCCTGATATAGCAGGACTCCTGCGCATGGAAGGAGGCACGCTTTTTGGAACAGGCATAAAATATGGGATCTTAAAAGAAGATGAAAATATCCCGGTTTCCTTAGCTTTTCTCTTTCAGTACACAACCGTTCCTGCAGACCTCATCGACTCTGGAATAAAGTTAAGTGGATGTAACCAGGATACATATTATAAACTGATTATAAGCAAAAACTTCTATGTGTTTTTCCCTTATATTGCCATTGGCATCGATTCAAGGTTCTTGCGGATAGGAAGTTCTCGCTCCCAGAGTACAATCTCTCAAATTGATATTGGTTATGGAACTGCACTGTCCGAGAATTTAGTTTTAGGCGTAGAACTCAACTGGTCTGGCACATGGAACGACCCGGTCATGGATGATATCTTCGCAGCCGAAACACTCTCCGAGGCACTGGGTGTGAGTTTCGGTGTGCTGTACTTATACTAAAATAAACAATGAAATATTTAATTTTCGTTCTTTTATTCACAATCATATTATCTGGATCTTTATGCGCCCTGGAAGCGGATACTTCAGGGAAACTTTTTGCTTTTGCCTCCACCCTCTATGATTCCGGAAATTACTACGGTGCAGTTCTTGAGTTTCAACGGCTGTTGAGCTATTATCCCGGCTCTTCTCTAACCAAAGAGGCTTCCTTCATGATAGGCATGAGCTATTTCAAGGCTGGAAGGATTGAGGATTCTGCTGCAGCATTTGATTCGTTCATATCCGCCTACCCCGAGAGCGATAAAGCTAAAGATGCACTTATAAACATTGCAGAAGGCTATTATAAAAATAGGAAGTACCTGGCAGGAATAAATAAGTTAAACGAATTTAGGGCCCGATATAATCCCGGAGAGCTGTCTCAAACCTCCGAGTATCTGATGGGGTGGGGATACCTCGGCAAACATCTATTTTCCGAATCGAGCAGCACCTTTTATTACTTGAGCACGAGGGAAAGCGAATACAAAGAGAAGGCGAAAGGGTTGACTGAAGACATAAAGCTTTCTCAAAATCTACCATCGAAATCTCCTGTGCTTGGTGGATTGCTTTCTGCGGTAATTCCTGGAGCAGGCCAGGTCTATTCCGAAAGATATTACGATGGCCTTGTTTCTTTCTTTCTCAATGCCGCGTTTACATATCTCGCACTTGAAGGGTTTAGAACAGGCAATAATTCAACAGGGCTGTTCTTTTCGGTGATTGAACTTGGGTGGTACACCGGAAACATCTATAGCGCAGTGAGAAGTGCACATAAATATAATGAAGAAGAAAAAGACGAATTTGTAAGTACGCTCAAAATCAAATATGGTTTTAAATTCTAGAGATTAAATATGACAAAGAATAAACTGTCAATTTTGACTTTTGCTATTTTGTTAAGTGTTTTTCTTTTAACCCCGGCTTGTGCTTCATGGAGCCCCTGGGAGGAGGAAGAGAAAGCTGTAAACAAAAAAGAAGAGATCATAACGTCTGTTCCGGAGATCTCAGCGTTAGCGTTGATAAGGTTTTATCAAGGATACATTTCCCCACTACTGCGAAAGGACAAATGCAATTTTACTCCAAGTTGTTCAAATTATTCAGTCCAGGCGATAAAGGAATTCGGTGCCGCGAAAGGGGGGATAATGACGTTTGAGAGACTTTTAAGAGATCATCCATGGGCCTGGGAAGAGTCCTATAAAGTAAAGAGCAGAAGACTATACGACCCACCATCACGGAATGATTATTGGTAGTGGATTAACACAAAATTATGCTTGCATTCTAGCAAGCCAGTTGATATAATTCTATTTACGAAAGGGGTGAGCGAGATGACCAGAAGAGCCATAGGGATGTTTTTTGTAGTTATTTTTTGCGTTGCCTTTATAAGTTCCATTGCATATGCTGGTGCGGTTATTCCTAAAAAGGAGCCACTTCCTCCTCCAGTGGAAGAAGAGGTAGCACCACCACCACCACCTCCTCCGCCACCAGTGGAGGAAGAGAAGGAAGAGCCAGGCTGTTGCTTGTGGCCGTTCTAGGCTACTTGTGGCCGTTTTAGGATAGTTTCCAAAGCGCAATAATTTAACAATCTGTTTTAGATTAAGTGTGTAAGTTAAGCGCCCCTTATTCTGGGTTTAAGGAATAAGGGGCGTTCATTTACAGACACGAATTTCTCACCAACTGCCCATCACTAATTCCCCCTTGACAAGATCCATGAAGGTATGTATAATTGCTGTTTTGTTAGCACTCTCTTCTGAAGAGTGCTAATCAGGTAAACTTGAGGGGGTGAGTTAATTGGCAAAGAAGTTGGTTCCAATTGGAGATAGGGTTATTGTGAAACCAGAACCAGAAGAAGAAAAGACAAAGAGTGGTATTGTGCTTCCGGAAACCGCAAAGGAAAAGTCTCAAGAGGGCACAGTTATCGCTGTCGGCCCGGGCAGAGTTTTAGATAATGGACAGAAAACTCCAATAGAGGTTAAGGTCGGAGACAAGATCATATATTCTAAATATGGTGGAACAGAGATAAAGATTGATGATGAGGAATATATCATTTTAAATGAAAGGGATATCCTCGCAATCAAAGGTTAAGCAATTAAGTAAAAAGGAGGTATTTAAAGAAATGGCAGCAAAACAGATTAAATTTAATGATGAAGCATGGGGGTCGCTTGAGAAGGGAGTAAATAAGGTTGCGGCAGCAGTAAAGGTAACGCTGGGCCCCAGGGGCAGAAATGTGGTCCTTGAGAAGAAATGGGGGTCTCCCACCATTACGAACGATGGTGTAACAATAGCAAAGGAGATAGAGCTGGAGGATCCATTTGAGAACATGGGAGCCAAACTACTAATAGAGGTGGCTAGTAAAACTAATGATATAGCTGGTGATGGTACGACAACTGCTACAGTGCTTGGCCAGACCATATTCAAAGAAGGCTTGAGGCACGTCATTGCTGGTACTGCAAACCCGATGGACATAAAACGAGGGATTGATAAGGCTGTCGTAAAATGTGTTGAGGAGCTCAAGAAGCTAGCTAAACCAGTTGAAAACAAGGAATCCATCGCAAATGTAGCGAGCATTTCTGCAAATAATGATCAGGAAATCGGAAATCTTATAGCCGAGGTTATGGATGAGGTTGGTAAGGATGGCGTGATAACGGTTGAGGAAGCAAAGGGTATTGAAACGACACATGAAGTCGTTGAAGGAATGCAGTTCGATAAGGGATATGCATCCCCATACATGGTCACTGACAGGGAAAAGATGGAGTCGATTTTGGAAGATGCTTATATCCTTATAACGGATAAGAAGATAAGTGCGATTAAGGATCTTCTCCCAACCCTTGAGAAAGTAGTTCAGGCCTCAAAACCTTTA
Source organism: Candidatus Margulisiibacteriota bacterium (assembly GCA_030616825.1). Next base: position 4,250 of record JAUWWO010000002.1, read on the forward strand.
CTTATTATAGCTGATGAAATAGAAGGAGAAGCACTGGCTACTATTGTTGTTAATAAGCTCAGGGGAACACTCAATTGCGTGGCAGTGAAAGCTCCCGGCTTTGGTGACAGGAGAAAGGCAATGCTCGAGGATATAGCAATACTGACAGGTGGAGAGGTAATCTCCGAGGACAAGGGGCTCACCCTTGAGAAGATAGAAGAGTCATATTTTGGACGCGCAAAGAAGATAATCGTCACCAAGGAGACAACCACGCTCATTGAAGGAGAAGGGGCAAAGGATGCAATCAAAGCAAGAATAGGGCAGATCAAGAAGGAGATTGAAGTTTCAGACTCTTCTTATGACAAAGAGAAACTTCAGGAGAGGTTAGCAAAACTCTCTGGTGGTGTTGCGGTAATTAAGGTTGGTGCTCCGACCGAAACAGAACTCAAAGAAAAAAAGCATAGGGTAGAGGATGCTCTCTCTGCTACTAGAGCAGCAGTAGAAGAGGGGATCATTGCCGGAGGAGGGGCTGCTCTCGTACAAATAATACCTGCCCTTGAGCAACTCGAGAAGAAAGCTTCGGGAGATGAAAAAATCGGAACATCTATTGTAAGACGCGCTCTCGAAGAACCTCTCAAACAGATCGTGAACAATGCAGGGCGGGAAGGTGCAACAGTTTTAGAGAAAATTAAGGAAGGAAACCCTGGATATGGATTCAACGCGCAGAACTTTACCTATACTGATATGTTTAAGGCAGGGATAGTTGATCCTCTAAAAGTGACTCGCTCAGCGCTACAGAACGCAGCAAGCATTGCCTCTATGCTCATTACAACAGACGTGCTTGTGGCAGAAATCCCAGAAAAAGCTGAAAAGACTCCTACCCCTGGAGCTGGGGGCTATGGCGGCGGAATGGGGATGATGTAAGAGTTAAGATTAAGATATAAACAATGTAGCGTCCGATCTCCGTATCGGACGTTACAAAAGATAAGAAAAAGGGACCAAGCTTTGTAGTTTGGTCCCTTTAATTTTTGCAGTATGCTACTGGAGAAAAACACTTGCATACTTAGAGTAGATATGCTATCTTGACAAAGTTGCAGTAGAGTATGTTTTGAAGGAGAGAGTGGGAAAAGTACCCACTCTTTTGCATTTAGACTTTAAAATTAATTTTTGGGGGATTCAAATGAAGATCGAAGGACTCGATAAGATGCTTGAACAGATACAAAAAGAGAGAGGCATTCCAAAAGGGGCCCTAATTGACGCTATTCAAGCAGCAATGCTCTCCGCATGCAAAAAAAGATTCAAGGTCGCCGATAACCTGGAAGCCAAAATTGATGAGCTTGGGGAGGCAAAGGTTTTTGCCAAGAAAATCGTTGTTTCTAAGGTTAAGGACGAGGACATGGAGATACGTACCAAAGAGGCGAAAAAGATTAATCCAAAAGCCAAGGTTGGAGATGAAGTTGCTGTGGACATAACCCCATCGGACTTTGGCCGCCTTGCAGCACAGACAGCAAAACAGGTTATCATCCAGAGGATCAGGGAAGCTGAGAAAGAGACCGCGTATGAGGAGTTTAACAACAAAACCGGAGAGATAATAAACGGAATAGTACAGCGAAGGGAAAGGGGAGGATACCTTGTCAATCTTGGGCGTGTTGAAACACTGCTTGCTCCCTCTGAACAGCTTGCAGGTGAATTATACAGACCCAGGGATCGCATAAAACTCTATGTTGTGGAAACACGCAAAACTCCAAAGGGCCCATTGGTCATTGTTTCGCGGACACATCCTGGGTTGGTCAAAAAGCTCTTTGAGCTCGAAGTCCCAGAGATATCACAAGGGATATTGGAGATAAAGGGACTGGCCAGAGAGGCTGGTAGACGCTCCAAAATTGCTGTTTGTTCTAAAGACAAGAATGTTAGTGCTGTGGGCACCTGCGTGGGGCATATGGGGACAAGAATTCAAAATATAGTAAAAGAGCTGGACAATGAGAGAGTGGACATAATCGAATGGAATGAGAACCCAAAGGGCTACATCTCTAATGCCCTGTCCCCAGCGAAGGTTGCGGCTGTTCAAATAAATGAAGCCGAGCACGTGGCTACAGTAGTCGTTCCAGAAAAACAGCTCTCCCTTGCAATCGGGAAAGAAGGTCAAAATGTAAGACTTGCTGCAAAGCTTACTGGTTGGAGGATCGATATAATAAGCGAAGAGGAAGCAGCAAAGAAGCAGGCGGAAAAAGAGCAGGAGAAAAAAGAAGCTAAGGAGAAAAAAATAAAAGTGCACGAAGTCGCAAAGGAACTCGGGCTTACAAGCAAAGAGGCTATACAGAAATTAGCCGAACTTGGAGTTGAGGCAAAAGGACCAACAAGCAATATACCTATAGAGGCAAAAGAAAAACTTCTGAAAGCAGCTTCTCAAAAAGAAAAGGAGGAGAAAAAAGCAGAATGACAGTTAAGCCAGAAGAAAAGAAAGAGATTGTTGAAAACATCGATAAAGAGAATTTTAAAGTTGATTGGCTCTCGGATGCTTATAAAGAGATTCTCTCTTTTCTCAAGAAAAATCTGGCGGAATCCAAGGATAAGGAAGATATCTTCGATATATCCATTGATGCGATTAATAGGATGGGGGGTGAGTTCTCATTTATTGCTATCTTCCGGGAAGATAGAAAATATTCCTCTGCCGTTAGAATTCGTGTGGACTCTGAGCTTATAAATCGAGTGGAGGATTATGCTCGGAAGATGATGCCAGATATGACGGTTATGAGATATAGGATTCCCATCTATGAAGAAGGAAGAATGTTTAGAAAATTTTTGATTGAAGGGACTAAACCCCTGGTCACGGATAATATTAATGTATCAAATAAAGACGAGGTGATCCACACAAACATCTCGGAACTGTATGATAATCTCATTTCCAGAGACAGCCCGCTCACACTTTTGCTTCCTGCATTTAAGAGGATTGCCCCTTACAAACATGCAATGTCAACTCATATTTTTATTGGAGGAGTAGCATTTGGAAATCTAGGCATCGCAAGCACAAACGAACTTGAGGAGAAAGATCTAAACATGCTTCTTTTAATATCGGAGATAATGGCAAACTCGCTGGACAGAGTGGGTTTTGGTAAAAATTACATATGATATTCAAGGTAGGATAAATGATTAAAAGGAAGAAACCCAGAGTTAGTACAAGAAAAGCCAAAGGGAAGAAAACTCCTAAAAAAAAGCCTGTAAAAAAAGTAAGGGCAAAGGGGAAAATTCCTCATAAAAAGGCAGTAAAAGCAGCAGTAGAAGAAGCCAAGAAAACCACTGTAGAAATCCTGCCACCTCCACCTGTAGTAGAGCGAAAAAAGGTAGTGATTGATACCCCTGATATCGTTGTCAAGGACCTCGCTCTGAAGATGGGAATTAAAGCAAGCGATCTCATAAAGGCTTTAATGACAAAGGGTATTATGGCAACGATTAATCAGCGAATTAATACTGGAATAGTCAAATCAGTTGTTCCAGAGTTTGACATGGATGTTGAGGTTAAGCTCAAAAAAGAGGCCGTGCCTGCCGGCAGGCAGGAAAAAAGAGTTCTAAAGCCGCCAACCCCTGAAGAGTCCGCAAAGCTTGTGCCGCGTAATCCCATTGTTACCATAATGGGGCATGTTGACCACGGCAAAACAAAACTCCTTGATACAATAAGACAGACAAACGTAATCGAGAAGGAAGCGGGAGGGATCACCCAACATATAGGAGCGTATCAGGCAGAGGTAGCCGGACACAAGATCACTTTCCTTGACACACCAGGGCACGAGGCCTTCACTGCACTCAGAGCGCGTGGAGCAAAAGTAACCGATATAGCGGTCTTGGTGGTTGCGGCCGATGATGGGGTGATGCCTCAAACTATAGAGGCGATAGACCACGCTAAAGCAGCAGGGGTTCCTATAATTGTTGCCATAAACAAGATCGACAAACCCGAAGCGGATCCTGACCGGGTTATGAAACAACTGTCCAAGCTAGGACTTGCCCCTGAACAGTGGGGTGGAGACACCGTAACGGTTCCTATATCAGCAAAATTTGCAAAAGGCATTGATGAACTACTAGAGATGATAATTCTGGTAGCGGACATGCGGGAGCTAAAAGCAGATCCCACTATTCCTGCCACGGGTGTTGTGATCGAATCAAAACTTGACAAAGGGAGAGGGCCGGTAGCAACGGTACTTATAAAAAGCGGCACTCTGAGAGTTGCAGACCCCTTCGCTATCGGGGGAACTTTTGGAAAGGTTAGAGCAATTTTCAATGATAAAGGGGTACGCTTGCGTGAGGCAGGTCCAGCAGCTCCGGTGGAGATTCTTGGTTCCTCCGAAGTCCCACAACCAGGGGATATACTCCAGGTTACAAAAACTGACAAAGAAGCAAGGCTCCTTGCACTTCAGAAAAAGCAGATCCAGGAAAAAGTTTTTGCCGGCAGAAGACTCTCTCTCGAGGCATTCTCGAAGCATGTCAAAGAAGGAGAAAGAAAGGATCTCAATCTTATAATAAAGGCTGACGTGCGGGGCTCGCTTGAAGCCTTAGAGAGCTCTCTCGGAGAACTTTTGGTAGGTAGTATTCATGTAAGAATCATCCATGGTGGGACTGGCAATGTCAATGCGTCCGACGTAATGCTCGCTGAAGCTTCACAGGCAATAATAATCGGTTTTAATGTCACCTTTGAGAGTGAAACAAAAAGTGTTGCGGAGAGAGAGGGTGTAGATGTAAAGATTTACAATGTCATATACAACGTAATAGATGATATAAAACTGGCAATGGAGGGATTGCTGGAACCTGAATACGAAGAAGTGACCATAGGTTCTGCAGAAGTGAGATCCTTATTTAAGTATTCCAAGGTAGGAACCATTGCCGGTTCCTTGGTAACTCAAGGAAAACTTATTCGAGGTGGATCCATAAGGATAAAAAGGGATGACAACAAAATTTACGAGGGTAAGCTCGACTCACTCAAGCGTTTCAAAGAAGATGTAAAAGTTGTGGAAAAAGGATATGAATGCGGAATTGCAATAACAGGCTGCGAGGACTTCCGTGTGGGCGATATAATCGAAGCCTATGAAGTAAGGGTTAAACCCAGGGAGAAGCCTAAGACTTAAAATGACAAGAGCAGAGCGAGTGGCCAAACTTCTTACGCGGGAAATCAGTGATATCTTAAGAAAGAAGATTAATGATCCCCGAATAGGATTTACCTCCATCACGCATGTAGATGTCGCTGATGATCTAAAGCATGCAAAAATATATGTCTCCGTATATGAAGATGAAGAAAAGAAAAAGAGCACAATGCAGGGGCTTAACAGTGCAAAGGGGTTTATAAGAAGCTTGATTGCTCCTCATCTTGACCTTAAGTTTATACCTGAGATCGCTTTTAAGCTTGACATCTCCATTGAACGTGCAAGCAAGGTCTTTGAGATAATGCATCGTCTTGAGAGCGAGAAGAAAGGCAAGAAAAAGAAATGAAGAGGAATGGGACCTTAAAAAAGATTAAAACCGCATTGTGTAAAGCTAAAACTGCATTGGTTGTTTGTCATATCGATCCGGATGCAGATACCATAGGTTCTATGTTAGCAACTGCGTTCATGCTTAAGCAATTAAGATTTAATGTGAAAATGCTTTCCGTTGACCCCATCCCACATGCTTACAACTTTCTTCCACATCTCTCTGAGATAAAGAAATCCATACCTCAAGATGCAACATTTGATCTCGCCATAGCTGTTGATGCTGGAGACATGGAAAGGATAGGAAGGGATGTGGCTCTCCGAGAGAGGGCAAAGATCATAATCAATGTTGACCATCACCCGGACAACACAATGTTTGGAGATATCAATTACGTGGAACAAATCTCATCCTCGGCTGAGCTTGTATATAATCTTTGTAAATACTTAAAAGTTCCTATCTCTTCTGATATGGCAACGTGCCTCTATACTGCGATAATAACGGATACCGGAAATTTTCGATATGAGAACACGACCATTTCCACCTTTAATATTGCTGCAGAACTTGTCCGGAAAGGGGCTTCTCCAAACGAGATCGCTAACAAGATCTATGACATGAAATCGATTCCGTCGCTCAGGGTTCTGGCTTTGGCCCTGGAGGGGATCGAATCATCTCCTGATGGTAAGATCGTTTGGACAACTGTAACCAATGAAATGATGGAGCGCACTCACGCTGCAGGTGAAGAGTTAACTGGCATTGTAGATCATCTTCGCTCTGTAGCTGGTGCCCAAGTTGCACTGCTTTTCAGGGAGGGGGGAAATGGGAAAATCAAGGTTAATCTTCGATCAAAGGAAAAAGTTAATGTTCAGGAGATTGCCAGCCGCCTTGGAGGAGGAGGACACAGGAAAGCAGCAGGAGTAATAATGCCTGGAAGCCTAGAGGAAGCCAAGGAAAAGGTTTTGGGAGAAGTACGCAGATACTTAAGTGGTTAGCATGGAAGGAATAATCATAATCGATAAACCTGGTGGCTGGACATCATTTGATGTCGTAGCTAAGATTCGGAAGTTAACCAGAGTAAAAAAAGTTGGACATTCTGGAACACTTGATCCTATGGCTACTGGAGTACTTCCCATTTTCTTAGGAGCAGCCACAAAATATGTAATGCATTTCATGAATGGGATTAAGGGCTATGTTGGGGAAATCACTCTCGGAATTAAAACAGATTCCCTCGATGCAGATGGGAAAATCTTAAAAAAAACTAAAGTTCAAAGAAGGATTTCAGAAGACAAAGTAAAAAACCTGTTTCAAAGATTTACTGGAGAAATCGAACAGACCCCTCCAATGGTTTCGGCTATACACTACAAGGGAAAAAGATTATACGAGCTCGCCCGAACGGGAAAGGTTGTCCCACGGCCCCCAAGAAAAGTGATTGTTCATGAACTCAAGTTTATGGGAATTGAAGATGGAGATTTCCCCAAAATAAAATTCTATTGCTCATGCTCTAAGGGTACATATATTAGATCGCTTGTCTCCGATATTGGCGATGTACTGGGATTTGGGGCGCATCTCTCTCGGCTCCGGCGAGTGTATTCGCATCCGTTTGCTGATGGGGAGGCTCACACTATTGGTGCAATCGAAGAATTGATCAGAACGGCCAAAATAGATACAATAATTCTCAATCCTAAAGATTTCATAGAAGGTCAAAATTTTAGTCATGCCTGATAAAATAAAACTTTCACCTTCAACCCTGAATCTTTATCTTGATTGTCCCCGTTGTTTCTGGCTGCAAGTAAAAGGTAAAATTCGAAGGCCACGCGGAATTTTCCCATCGCTTCCGGGAGGAATTGACCTGGCATTAAAAAAATATTTTAATCTCTATCGCGGCAAGGGAGAACTTCCTTCAATTCTTAAGGGCAAGGTGCCAGGCAGCCTTATACAGGACCTCCCAAAACGGTTTAACTATTTTGATCCTGAGATTGACGCAGAGCTTGCAGGGATGTTAGACGAGTGTCTTGATCTAGGCGATGGCACCTTTGCAGCACTGGATAACAAGACAAGGGCATCGAGTCC
>JAUWWO010000030.1 GCA_030616825.1 Candidatus Margulisiibacteriota bacterium
AATAAAACCCGCCCCAATCCCCTGAATCTTGTGAGGTCCGGGCGCTCCTCCAGAAAGCACAGGTGAATCCTCTGGTTCAACCGCTATCGCTTTAAAATCCTTCTTTTTCTTCTTTATGACTTCCGCAACTCCTGTGATTGTGCCTCCAGTACCAACACCGGCAACAAGAATATCAACTCTGCCGTCGGTATCCTTCCAAATCTCTTCAGCCGTTGTCTTCCTGTGTATTTCAGGGTTTGCTGCATTTTTAAATTGCTGTGGCACAAAAGAATTGGGCGTCTTCTTTGCAAGCTCGGTAGCTTTCTCAATCGCTCCTTTCATTCCTTCTGCACCAGGAGTCAAGACAAGCTCTGCTCCAAATGCCTTGAGGAGTTTTCTCCTCTCTGCACTCATGGTATCGGGCATGGTAAGTATCAACCTGTATCCTTTTGCCGCTGCCACAAAGGCCAGAGCTATCCCTGTATTGCCAGAGGTCGGCTCAATTATAACGGTTCCCTTCTTAAGCTTTCCGGACCCTTCAGCAGCTTCGATCATAGAAGCCCCAATTCTATCCTTAACGCTTGAGCCAGGATTGTACGATTCAAGTTTAGCTATAACTTGTGCAACGCAACCAGCTGTCACTTTGTTTAACTTTACTAAAGGGGTATTCCCTACAAGTTCAATTATATTTTTAGCTATTTTTGCCATCCTGACACCTCCATTTGCAATTATACTACTTAAAAACAAAAAAACCTATCATCCCTCTTAAGGACGATAGGTTCAAATTTCCTACCGTGTTACCACCTTAATTCGCCTTAACCTCCCGGTTAAAGCCTCAGTGAGTACTCCATTTAACCAGGATATACTCTTGCCCTGTTACGGGAGCTCCCGTGAGAATCTACTTTTTTTTCGACTCTCAGGCCTGTCCCGCCTTTGGCGGGACGAAGAGGCCATACTAGTTCCCCTTCATTGCCTTTCAAGTTGCGCCATTTTAACACAATCCAAAATTTTGTCAAGTGTTTTTATGTGTTATAGTATCTACAATTTTTATTTAGCATAATTTTGCAAAAACTTGGCCTTGGATAATTAATCTAAAACCTAACTGCGGAAAGCCTCCGTTCTTCCGGGGCATCTAAATATTGAGCCATAGTTATATTCAGATTCGCCAGTTTTTGGAGTTGCCCGATACGCTCGAATTCACCATTTCTTTTAAGATACACATGCTCTTCTTCTTCATGGCCAGAATTAGAAATATAAAATCCCCCTTCTCTAAGTACTTTAAAAAATTTTTTATCCAAGATAGAACTGCCTTCCTCATCTAGAATTTTTTTTACATTCCTACAAATAACTATATCTACCAATTTAAGAGGAATTGAATCCACGGGGTTAGCTTCAACATAGCTTAATCTCTTTTGAGTAATTGGCGGGAGATTTTTCTGGCTATCTTTTGAAGCTACATGACCAAACGAAAATTTCCTGGCGTCAGTAGCTTTAGACATATACTTTAAAGCTGAAAAACATACATCCATAGCAATTATTTGTTTTATGTTTGGATAGGACCCTTGGTTGATGAGACTTGCAAGTTCTCGAGATGTAATCGCTGGATGCAACCAATCATTTGCGCCAGCTCCAACATCTAATATATATTTAATCTCTTTCCCTTCAATCTCATGTTTTTCATCAAGTAATTTCAATATAAATTGATGATCTAATTTACATACTCCTGGATATGTTCCGTGATCGCCATATTTGACGCCTTCAATAAAAATTTCAGTAAAAAATTTATCTCTTAATATTATCTCAAACATTTCTGCCCGTTTAAATAAATCTGGCCCTTGTGGATCCACTAAATTACCCAAAGAAGCATCCATAGAATAAAGACTGCGATTATAATTTGGATTCCTGCGAAGGACAAAATCCCGAACTGAATCAAAGCCAGGGTCTAAAATCCATTCAGAAAATTCATGTTTCAGGTTTTCCAGCCGAAACCTCAATGCTTCTTCTAACTTTGAAAGAAAAACAGGGCCAGCCTTTTGGATTTTTCCCGCTAATGACGAAGTTTTATGGGGTTTCCTATACCCATTTATTACCCTCTCAACACGCGGCAAAATGGCTTTCATTAGGGATTTCTTTCCCAGTTGAACATTTGGCATTCTTATTGCCATCACAAAGTCCTCCACTTCCAATATCGTCAAAATAACCCAAAAATTTTGCTATCTTAATCTAACTACTCTTTATACTTTCTTCCCCTTCTTATCATTGTGTCTACCCACTCCCTGCTGGATTTTCCTATTTCTTCTTCTGGAACAATGTTATCCAGATCCCACATTCCACCAGCTTTGTAATCGTTTACCTCAATAATATAAGGTTTAAGATCGCCGTCAACCATTACATCTACTCCCATAAAATCTGCTTGGGTTTTACGAAGCCTGTCATCCTTTTCAATTATTGTAAAAGCCTCAACTGATATCTCTTCAATCTTTGTTCTAAATTCTTTTTTCTTCTTCTCATCTAGATTTAATTTTGCACATAGCTCGTCAAAAGTTAGAGCAGTTGCACTTATGCTTAAATTAACAGGACCATCAATTGTATCTGCACGGACTAAGATATCAGAAACGATTGCTTTATTATCTTTGCCCTTGGAAACAAATACCCGAAGGTTCCAATCAGCAAGGCCTTTCCCATCAAGCATAATTCTGGGAGGAATTACTTTTTTCTGTATGAGGACACCTTTGCTCGATTCAAGAAGTTCTAGTATGTACTCCACGATACTTTCTTTATCCTCTAAACTAAAGAATTTTACGCCCTCTCCCCCAGCTTTATCTGCAGGTTTAACAACTACCATTTCGCTGCTGTTTAAATTATGCTTTTCAATAAAGATATCTAAAGCCCTCATCACTCTGCTTTTTATATGGGGATCACGTTTATACAACCTTACTTTTAAACCATGCTTTATCTCCCTCTCCTTCAGTGAATAATCTATGTTTCGTCCTATAGTAAAACCAAAAGCAAAATCCCATGTAGGAGGAAATAAATCTTTCATTATAAATTGGGTAAACCCTTTATCCTTAGTGGCATCATATATATTCTTTCTGCTTGGTCGTGGGATTTTACTTCCCCGAAGTCTCTTCCAAAGAGAATCAAAAAAATTAGCTAAATAGTGAACCTGAAGAGGAGGATCAAAATTATGAAAAACGAGTCTGCCGTCTGACATCATTAATCCCTTAAGTATTTCCGCACGCAAATTCTTTTTTCGTCCACTAAATTTCACAAACTCTTCTTGAGGAACTAAAATAAAATTTGCATCAACCCTTTTGCTGCCCTCCCTTAGTACGGCAAGCATATCTTCATTTAAACCGCTTAATATTGCCACGGCCACTATATCTTTTCCTTCTTTTATAAGTTTCTTATCTTCTGTCTTTGCCGCAGTTGGAATTGGAAACCCGTGTGATAGAACATATCTTATATCCCTCAGGCCTTCTAACTTTGAAAATGGATCTATATCTTCTTCATATTCATGAAACAGACTGGGTGCCACAAATGCATCTTTAGGTACCATTCCTTTATTAATCAATATGCTTTTAAAAATAGGATATGCAAAATCTATCGTATTCGCTATCATCATATTATATTGTCTTGCTTTGACCTTATAAAAAGGTGGCATTATAACAGGCGAAGTCAAAACCAGGAAATTTTCTTTCGCAAGCTGAAATAAAGAAGTTAATAAAGCTGATCCAAACTTAATCTTTTGAAAATGTTCTCTAAACACGGCTTTATTTGTATTAAATAAATTTTTGGGCATAATTAATAATAGATATATCGACTCATATAATAAGCCGTGTTTAGTGTTAATTGTTCCAATAAGTCCACTTTTTATAAAATTGTATGATTCTTCTAAAATCTCTTCGGAAGAATCCTTATCTTCGATTAAAAAATGATTTAGTTTATAAAGCACATAAAGTTCATTTATTCTGACTAATTCAAACATTGCCTGCTGGTTTGCATCTGACAAGTATTTTTTTGTATTTGTACTAACTTCCATTATAAAGTTTTCAATATATTTTCTTTGGTCTTCTTGAGATTTATTCTTACCCATGGATCCTGAGATTTGAATAGCTTCTTTCATTACTTTTTGAAGATTCTTTGCTTCTGATCCAGCTTCCCTCAGCAACCGTTTTCCAAAAGCACAAAAAATGTGATGAATCGCATCATTTATTTCTTCATTTCCGCCTTCTTCTATTTTTAGCCTTACATAATGTAAGAGCGCCTTCTCATTTTTGGCACTTTTTAGGAGATGTTCTCCTGAAAGAATTTCTGAATACACCCTGTGTCCTCTTGAAATTAATCTTTTTTTTCTCAGCTTAGTTATTCCAACTAAACCTGTAATCTTTTTATTCCAAGGGCCTTCGGCTTTAAGCACAACACTTCGTCTTCGGCCATGAAAAGTATTAATGGGTTTACGTATAAATGGATTTATGTTGACCATAACTATCCTTCCATTTTTGACTTATGGGTTTTATGTCTCATTTCTATATCGAAAGAAAAGAAGTGGAATTTCAGTGTTTAAAAAACAAAAAGCCCCTTGTTTCTTCTCAAAACAAGGGGCTTCCCCGTAAAAGTAAACTATTAAGTATTAAGCTTTAAGTGTTTCCTCCTCAAGCTCTTTTATCTTCTTAATCCTGCCTTTTAACTTTTCAAGAGCCAACTGAGCTGCCTTCTTTCCTGAGACAAGCATTGCTCCAAAAGTCGGTCCCATGCGAGGGATTCCGTAAACAGTAGATACTGCCATTCCGCAAATAATTAACCCTGGATAAACCTCTCCTGTTTTTTCAACGACCTGATCTTCGGATTCCTCTACCCACATCGCTCCACAACCTTTTGTCTTCATTAAATCTCTCTTTTCGAGTGAAGAACAAACAACTGCATCATGTCCGCTGGCATCAATGACAATATCTGATTCAAGAGCAACAGGATCAACGCAGGATATCTGCCTGGGCAAAGACGAAACAGGAGTCCAGTTTATTACTGTTCCTGCGATCTTCCCATCCCTTATAACTGCATCATCGAATTTTGTCATATTGAGGATCTTTACGCCTGCATCACAGGCAGCAGCAATGAGTTTGGAACATGCATGCGGACCCTCGGCAATAAAGTGTCCTTTCTCAACCTCTTTATAAGGAACACCTACCTCATCAAGTATCTCCTCCCCCGGATGTCTTACAGAGAGCGGATTCATAAGATATCCTCCAAGCCAGAATCCACCTCCAAGATAATTATTGGCCTCGATGATCAGTACCTTTTTTCCTGCTTTAGCCAAGTCCCTCGCAGCCGTAAGTCCAGACGGTCCGCCACCCACAACAATAACATCATTTCTTATATGATTCTTGAAATTCTCCGTGAAAGCGTCGACTATGGCTCTTGTTACCTGAGCTTCACTTACTTTGCTGAATTTTTTCATAATTTCACCTCCAACAAAGTAGAAAGAATAACACATTGAGTCGATGACGTCAATCTATGCGGTCCCCATCAACCTCGGTATAGCCTTCTTCCACTTATCATAGAGGGCATCAACTGGAAGATCGATCAGATTATCTATCCGAAGTTTTCCTCCGCCAACTTTTCCTATTAACTGATAAGGAATCTTATGTTTCTTCGCAATCTTTTCGACTTTAGATTGGTCCTTTGACGAACATGAAACTATGATCCTCGACTGGCTCTCCCCAAACAGAAGAGCGTCTGCTCTTATATTGCTTTCCAGTTTGACCTGAGCTCCAATCCTTTTCTCTCCTGAAATCGAGCACTCGGCAAGCGCCACCGCAAGCCCGCCGTCAGAACAGTCATGCGCTGAATTAACCAGTTCCTCTTGAATCGCTTCCAGACAGGCAGACTGAACAGCTTTCTCCGTCCCTAAATCAAGAGACGGAGCATCACCCTTTACCATATTGTGGACCACTTTCAGGTACTCAGAGACTCCAAGCTCTTCCTTGTTCTCGCCCAGGAGGATTATCACATCGCCTTCGTTTTTGAATGACGAACTAGAAACTTTACCTGTATCTTCTACAACACCTACCATCCCTATTGCCGGTGTTGGATAAATCGGGCCATTCGGACTTTCGTTATAAAATGAAACATTCCCCGAAATCACCGGTATCTTTAAAGACTTACAGGCCTCGATTATTCCCTGAACACAGCTTTTAAATTCCCAGAACCTCTCGGGTTTATCTGGATTTCCAAAGTTAAGGCAGTCGGTTAAACCCGCCGGATCCCCTCCTGCACAAACTACATTTCTGGCAGCTTCAGAGACGGCGATCATTGCGCCGAGATGCGGATTTACAAAACAATAACGACCATTGCAGTCTGCTGTGGCCGCAATCCCTTTGCGAGTGCCCTCAAGCCTCAGCACGGCAGCATCCGATCCTGGTGGCACCACGATATTTTTCTGGGC